>JAQYIU010000112.1 GCA_028721415.1 Lachnospiraceae bacterium
ATTTTTGAAGTAAAATTATATAATAAAATTGTTTCTTTCATAAAAACCTCCCATAAATATTTGATAAAAGTATGATACAGGGGATATAAAAATAAATCAAGAGAATTGTCGGATAAAGAAATTTGACTGGATAAAACTGTAAAATATATTGCTTTTTGTAATAACATGGTGTATTATTTCGGCAGTACATCAGCTTAGGAAAAAGCATGAAAAAGATTATGCGAATGCGGTGGTGGATGTAGTGACGAATGCAAACAGGCAACTATTCCAGGAAGTAAAGAAGGGTGAAGCAGATTGAGCAATCGGAAATGTCGTTGGCGTCTTCTGGGGTTAATCGTTAAGAAAGTATGAAGATTTCATGAAGGTTCTGAATCTTTTCCCAAAAAGCTCTTTGGTTGTGGTATGATGAATATCATCTCAGTGGGAGGATCCCCCTTTGAGATTCACGATTTCATAGGGGTTATGTTTTGCAGTTATGGAGGAATATGCTATGAATATTTCATTTTATTTATTGCCAAAGAGTGATGTTACATATGTGGAACAGGAAGATACAGTGGGACATGCCTTGCGGGTGATCCATAAGAACGGGTATCAGGCTGTGCCGGTGATCAATCGGAAGGGTGAATATGTCGGTACGGTGACGGAAGGTGATTTCCTGTGGAATCTGATTCAGGATTATCATATGGATATGGAAGCAATGCGGAATGTCAGGGTGGAGTCTCTCAGAAAGAAGTGGGATTATAAAGCAGTAAGTATAGAGGCGAATATTGCGGAGCTTGATCAGTATATCATGGATCAGAATTTTGTGCCGGTTGTGGATGGAAGAAATGTATTTATCGGCATTGTCACAAGAAAGCAGATTATCAAAGAACTTCTCAGACGAAAGAATGAAAAGAACGAGAACATAGATAGCAAGGAGTAGAAGAATGGCAGAGTTACCAAAAGAGTTTCTTCAGACGATGCAGAGACTGCTGGGTGAAGAATACGAGCCGTTTCTCAAAGGATTTGATGGGAGACGGCAATTTGGTCTGCGGGTGAACACGTCAAAGATATCATTGGAGGAATTCGAGAGAATTGCTCCTTTTCATTTGACAAAAATCCCGTGGATTTCCAATGGATATTTTTATGAAGAAGAGGATGCACCGGCGAGACATCCGTTTTATGCAGCCGGGCTTTATTATCTCCAGGAGCCAAGTGCCATGACGCCGGCATCAAGACTTAAGGTAGTTCCGGGAGATTATGTGCTGGATCTCTGTGCGGCGCCGGGTGGCAAAGCCACCGCTCTGGCTGCGGAACTGCGGGGAGAGGGGCTTATAGTAGCCAATGATATTAATACTGCCAGAGCGAGGGCCCTTCTTCGGAATATGGAGCTTTTTGGCGTGAAGAATGCCTTTGTGACCAATGAGCCTCCCCATGTGCTGGCAGAGAAATATCCGCAGTTTTTTGATAAGATCATGGTGGATGCCCCTTGTTCCGGCGAGGGAATGTTTCGGAAGAATCCGGCGGTGATGGAAGCCTGGGAGGAAAAGGGACCGGATTATTTTTCAAAACTGCAGCGGGAGATTATCGTCCACGGAGCCGATATGCTAAAACCGGGAGGAACCATGCTGTATTCTACCTGTACCTTTGCTCCGGCAGAAAATGAACGGACGATCACTCATTTGCTTCGGGAACGGCCGGAGATGGAAATCATTCCGATGGAGGAGTATGAAGGCTTTGCTCCAGGACTTACGTCTTTTGATGGGGAAGAGTTCCATGAGAGCTGCCAGCTCTGCCGCAGGATCTGGCCTCATAAGATGGCGGGAGAAGGGCATTTTCTGGCGTTGCTCCATAAAAAAGAAGTGGATTCTGTAATGATTTCTGATGAAACAGGTGATTTGGAAGAAACGGACAAGAATGTAGCCGGGTCAATGGATGCGGAGCAGATCATAAATCAGCCAGTTGAAATATATAATGATAAGAAGAAAACCAAAAAAGAAAAGAAAAAGCAGCGGAAGAAAGGCAATTCGGGTAGTGCGAAAGAAAAAGATTGGTGGGATGCTTTGAAATTCCTCGATCCGGAGCCAAAGAAGGCGCTTTCTGAGTTTTTCTCCCATGTAAGCTGGGACTTTACGGCGGAGCATGTGGATATTCGTGGAGATAAAGTTTATTATGTTCCGGGAAGAGATTATGAGAGAGGCCCGATTCATTTTCTGCGTAACGGGGTCTATCTGGGAGATTTAAAGAAAAAACGCTTTGAGCCATCCCAGCCGTTGGCGCTGGCTTTGTCAGCAGATACTTATGACCGGATTCTGGATTTTCCGGAAAATGATCCGCGCCTTCAGAAATATATGATAGGGGAGACCCTTATGGTGGAGGATATTCTGGAAGAAAAGAAGACGAAAGGGGAGCCGACAGATAACGGATGGTATCTGGTGACCGCCTGTGGATATCCCCTCGGCTTTGGAAAATTAGCAGGAAATGTATTAAAAAACAAGTATCCGACTGGCTGGAGGAAAAATAATTAACCCACAGAAACGGAATATTGTTCTGAAACAGAAACAAACCAAATTAAATGAAGTGAAAAAACCGTTTCGCTTAACATAATAAACCGGCTGTTTTGTCAAAGGAAAATGTGTTGTAATATTTACGAAAAACAGACAAAAACCTTATTTTTTTTGGTAATATTCCTGTCTTGATTTTTTTTGAAAATAAGGTAAACTATAGCCATGGAAAGCAAAGGTGCTGAAACATAAACGTTTCGGCACCTTTTTTGTTACAGAAAAAGTAAAACACTTCTGTGACATACCATAATAAGATTTTTCAGGAATGTGCGCACATATCTTTTCTTCTTTGAAAAATTTTAATCTGAAAAAATGAAAAAGAAAAAGATAGGAGTGAATAGTATGGATATGAGTATCTGGTACCTCTTAGGTGCGGTTTTAGTATTCTTTATGCAGTGTGGTTTTGCGATGGTGGAGACAGGTTTCACCAGAGCTAAGAATGCAGGTAATATTATTATGAAGAACCTGATGGACTTCTGTATCGGTACCGTTGTTTTCTGTCTGCTTGGTTACGGCATCATGAACAGCGAAAATTATTTCTTCGGTTTGATTGGTAAACCGGAATATCAGTTGTTTACAGACTTCGCAAACTTTAACTGGTCCAATTTCTTCTTCCAGTTAGTATTCTGTGCGACTGCAGCTACCATCGTTTCCGGTGCAATGGCAGAACGTACAAAATTCTCTACATATTGTATTTATTCAGCAATCATCAGTGCAATCGTATATCCGATCGAAGCCGGCTGGGTATGGAATGGACAGGGCTGGTTAGCTCAGATGGGATTCGTTGATTTTGCAGGATCCGCAGTAATTCACATGGTTGGTGGTATCACAGCTATCATTGGTGCCGCTCTCCTCGGACCTCGTATTGGTAAATATACAAAAGACAAAGAAGGAAATGTAACAGTACACGCATTTCCAGGTCACTCATTAACCTTAGGTGCCCTTGGATGTTTCATCCTCTGGTTTGCATGGTACGGATTCAACGGTGCAGCAGCATCTGATTCTGTACAGTTAGCACAGATCCTCGGAACAACAACCATCGCTCCTGCAGTTGCAACCTTTGCATGTATGATCTTTACATGGGTAAGAAGCGGTGCTCCTGACGTTTCCATGTGTCTGAATGCAGCCCTTGCAGGTCTTGTTGGTATCACAGCCGGATGTGCAAACGTAGATGCAACCGGCGCAGCAATCATCGGTCTTGTCGATGGTATCCTCGTAGTTGTAGCAGTAGAATTTGTTGATCAGAAACTGAAAATAGATGACCCGGTTGGTGCATTTGCCGTTCACGGATGTAATGGTTTATGGGGTGCCGTAGCCGTTGGTTTATTCGACTATAACGATGGTCTCTTCTACGGTGGCGGAGCACATCTCCTTGGTGTTCAGTGTCTCGGTGTTGTAACCATCGCCCTCTATACAGCAATTGTAATGACAGTAGTATTCGTTGTACTGAAAAATACAATCGGTCTTCGAGTTTCCGCAGAAGAAGAAATTCTTGGTCTTGACCTTACAGAACATGGTTTAACATCCGCTTACGCAGATTTCCTTCCAATTGAAGCAACAACCATGGGCGGAGAGACAGCAGAGACCGTCGATGTTACAGATTTACGAAACAAGACACTTACCCCTGTTTTACCGGCAGCAAAAACTCCGGAAAACCGTTATACAAAGATTACTATTGTCTGCAAAGAAGAGAGATTTGCTATTCTTAAAGATGCAATGGCTCAGATTGGTGTTACCGGTATGACAGTAGCTCATGTCATGGGTTGTGGTACTCAGAAAGGTAAGACCGGACAGTATCGTGGTGTTAAGATGAGCATGAACCTTCTTCCACAGTTACAGGTAGATATCGTAGTATCCACCGTAGCACCGGAATTAGTAGTAGCCGCAGCAAAGAAAGCCCTCTACACAGGCGAATACGGCGACGGCAAGATCTTCCTGTACGATGTAGAAAATGTAGTTCGAATCCGTACAGACGAAGTTGGTATCGCTGCTCTGGATAACACAAAAGTTCAGCAGTAAAATTTTCTCCTTAAACCAAAAGCAATAAGTATACATAATAATTTCCTCAAAACAAAGATGATAAAGGGAGCTGCGCAGTAACCGAAGCGCAGCTCCCTTCATGAATTTATCTGGAAATGGCACTAATATTCTAAGAAGATAAAAACAGTGCCAAAATATCAGAGCAGGAAGTGTTTCGTGTTGATTTCGCTTTTAAAATTATATATAATGAATACCGTTCTGTAAAAACAGGTTATGCGCGGTTTACATGCGAATCACTGTGTGATTCGCGAGTGAATTTTTCAAAATACATGAGGTGATTTTATGAGTAACAGCATGACGAAGGGGTCGCCGGGCCGGGTGATTCTTCGGTTTATGGTCCCGGTGTTGCTGGGCAATCTTTTACAGCTTACATATAGTATTGCGGATACCCGGATCGTGGGGACATTTCTGGGGGATCAGGCGCTGGCGGGCGTGGGAGCGACGACAGTGCTGCATTCGTTGTATATTGGATTCTTTATGGGGATTGCAAATGGATTTGCGATTCTGATCTCGCAGATGTTCGGGGCGAGGGAAATGGAACGGGTGAGAACGGTTTTTGCGGCGGCGCTACTGCTGGGCGGGGTGATGTCGGTTTCGATGATTCTGGTCACCCTTGGATTCTTAAATCCAATCTTACATTTCCTCAATGTGCCGGCTGAATTATTTGCCATGTCGAAGGGATATGTATCGATTATTCTGGTGGGAATGATTGTCACGATGTTTTATGACATTTTTCTGGCAGCCGCCCGGGCGATTGGGGATAGCGTGACGCCCCTTCTGATTCTGATC
This sequence comes from Lachnospiraceae bacterium, assembly GCA_028721415.1. Lineage (GTDB taxonomy): Bacteria > Bacillota > Clostridia > Lachnospirales > Lachnospiraceae > Anaerobutyricum. Next base: position 5,373 of record JAQYIU010000112.1, read on the forward strand.
TTGTCTGTGGGATTAAATATCCTGGGAGATATCGTGCTTCTTGGAGTATTCCACACCAGTGTAAAAGGCGCTGCCGTGGCAACCGTCGGCGCACAGGCAATCGCGCTGGTGGTGTGTATGATATACTTATTAAGAAAATACCCATTTTTTCGAATCCATCTCCATGACTTCCGGCGGATCGAAGGGCACATGGTTTATGAAATGATTGCCACCGGACTTTCCATGGGATTCATGAGTTCGCTGATCAACATCGGCTCGCTGATTCTGCAGACCGCCATCAATGGACTGGGAAGCTCCTATATTGTGGCACAGACCGCCGCAAGAAAAGTAACAGAAGTACTGATGTCCATTTTCATTGCCATGGGGCAGACCATGGCAACCTACTGCGGGCAAAATTATGGAGCCGGAGATTATGGAAGAATCAAACAAGGAGTCCGTTTCGGCTACCTCGTAACCTGCTTCTGGTGCCTGTTGGTATTTGCCATCGTCTACCTGCTGGCACCGGCCATGATTCGCATGATCACAGGTAGCAGCGACCCTGTAATGCTCGCGGCCGCAACCCGTTATCTTAAGATCGATTGTATCCTGTATGTTCTGGTAGCCGTAATCTTTGTACAGAGAAATGCCCTGCAGGGCATGGGCGACCGGGTGACTCCTCTGATTTCCAGCGGAATCGAAATGCTGGGCAAAATCATTCTCACCTACACCCTTGTTCCAAAGATGGGATATGAAGGAGTTATTCTGGTGGAACCCATTGTCTGGATCGTCATGATCATACCACTCATCATAAAAATGCACACAATACAAAGGAGACAACATGGCAAATCTGATATTATTTGACGTAGATGGAACTTTATATAGAAGAGACTGCGGAGTACCCGAAAGTGCAAGAAATGCACTGGAAACCTGTGTAAAAAATGGCGACCACGTCATGCTCTGCACCGGACGAAATCACAGCATCATACCGGAGGAAGTAAGAACCCTCCCCGTAACCGGAGAAATCGAAGGCTGTGGGACATATATTTCCGTAAATGGAACGGTACTCACCGATGCCGCCTTAACCGGCGAAGACTGCCGGAAAGTCCTGGACATCCTCTATGACTGCCATTGTCCCTTCTATATAGAAAATTCTGACTATTTCTACTACGACCACAACTACGTCCCGCCGGTCTTCGCACCGGCAGCAGAATCCCTGAACACAAACTATCCCGGATACGGAAAAGACATAAGCGAATTCCCCGGCAGAATTTCCAAAATCACCGGATACCCCGAAGATCGCACCAAACTCCAGGAACTGAAAAAACGCCTCTCCCCCTGGTTCGATGTTATCATCCACGAAGAATACATCTACATCGAAATCATCCTCAAAGGCTATACCAAAGGAACCGGCGTACAGCAGGTTATCGATTACCTGCAAATCAATCCCCGGAATACCTACGGTTTCGGTGACAGCATGAATGACCTGTCCATGCTAGAAACCGTCAACCACGCCATCGTCATGGGCGACGCCACCGAAACATTAAAAGAAAAATACCCATCCACCACATCCATCTACGATAACGGAATAGAAAATGGACTGAAAAAACTGGGGCTGATATAAGGAAATGAAAAATAATTACATGAGAATAATTCTCAACGGACATTGGACTACGAACTCCAATGTCCTTTTTTTCTGAAAAAAAGAATCTTTTTACAATTTCATCTTCCAGGAATATTCATTATATTACCAACATATATATTTTTTCAGAGGAATATTACAACCATTACACAAAAATAATATTATAAAAACGAAATAAAAACATGAAATGATATAAAGTGTAATGGAATCTGTAATGGAACATCATGTACAATAGTGTCAGAATGAAACAGAAGCCCAATGGGGCAGACATTACCTGAAAGGAGAACTGGACGTGTGAATAACAAAATAATAAAAAATGAAGAGACATTCGTTATCAAGATCCTTGACAGGCAGAACAGTACGTGGCAGGGAAATATACTCTGGGTGGATCAACAGAACGAACAATATTTTCGAAGTGCATTGGAGATGTTGAAACTGATAGACGGAGCGTTAGATATGAGAGAGAACCTGAAAGAAGGAGGAAGCGACCATGAAAAGTAGTACGAAGAAAAGACTGATAGCACTGATGCTTTGCATGGTGTTGGTGATAAGCAACAGTATATCAATTCTGGCTGATGCACCGGAAGCTGAAACTGCATCCGTAGAGCAGACTACAGAAAAGACAACAGAAAAAGCTAAAGAGACAACAACGGAAGCAAAGAAAGAAACGAAAGCTTCGGAGAAGAAAGAAGAAGCAATCACAGAAGCCAAAAAAGAAGAAAAAGCTTCCGAGGAAAAGAAAGAAGAGAAAACCGAAGAAGAAAAGAAGGAAGAAGAAACTTCCGAAGAGAAAAAAGAAGAAGCAACCACAGAAGCTAAAAAAGAAGAAAAGACTTCCACAGAAGAAGAGAAAACAACTTCTGAAGAAAAGAAAGAAACAACAACCGAGAAAGAAGAAGAACAAAAAGCAGCTGAAGAGGTGACAACCGAAGCAAAAGCAGAGGAAACAACCACAGAGGCAGCGAAAGAAGATACGACGGAAGAAGTGGAAGAAGAAGCAACGACAGCACAGACATTAACATATGAAAATAATGAAGTAATTGTCAATGTCAGTGCAAAAGCAGAAAATAGTATTCCGGAAGGAGCAACTTTGAAAGTCGTTCCTGTGTTAAAAGATAATTCAGAAACTGCACAACAGTATCAGGAAGTGGAACAGAAGATTCAGGAAAAAGCAGCAGAAACAGAAACAGAAATTACAGGTTTCCTGGCTTATGATATTTCTCTGATTGATAAAGAGGGAAGTGAAGTGGAACCAAACGGAAATGTGCAGGTTTCCATGGAATATAAAGAATCTGTAATTCCAGCAGAAGCAACAGAACCAGCAGATACAACTGTTACTGTAATGCATCTGGAAGAAGATAAAGACGGACAAATTAAAGAAGTTGTTGATATGTCAAAAAGTAATCAGCTTGAAAACATTGAAACAACAGAGGAACAAAAAGTTCAGAAAGCGGAGTTTGTAACAGATAGTTTTTCGGTATATACAATTACATGGACTAGAAACAGTAGAACTAAAACAGTTAATTTTCATTATGTGGATAACAACGGAAAGGATATTCCGGGATTAACAGGAACTCTTGATGTAGATGGTAATAAAAATAATACTATTGATTTATCAAATTATCAAACATCTATTGATGATTATACATATGCTGGAACATATTTGAATTCATATGACTCAAATCAAAGTGTTACAAAATTAAAAATAGAAAGCAATAGGTATTACTGTTTATTATATTATTATGATGATAAAGATAAGCAGAATATATGGCTTCCACAGGATACTTATTATAATATTTACTTCGTATATACAAAAAACACTACACCCCCTTCGGGCGGTTCAGGTGGATCAGGCGGCTCATCAGGAAGCACTTTAGGTGCACCGGCACATCAAAAATATATTAAAAAGAATACAGATGATAATTACACATTAACATTAGATGTAACTGGTGAGCAAGGAGCGGCTACTCCAATTGATATATTATTAATTGTTGATAAGTCAGGAAGCATGAATGACAATAATAATGAGCGTTATAAAAATGTCAACACGGCTATAAGTACTTTAAAAACAGAACTGAATACAGTTCAAAATGATGTTGCTATTTCTTTGGCAGTGGTTACATTTAGTAGTGCTGGTGCTCCTGAGCGTGTTAGTAATAGCAATGATAATTATAACGAAGATGATAACCAAGTTGATGCTTGGCAGAGTGTGGGCTGGACATCTTTAAATAATTTTAATTTTGCATTGAACGCAGATGATTGTGATGGAGGAACGAACTGGCAGGCTGGAGTTAGAATGGGTGAAAACCTTTTATCATCGAGACCTGCAGAAAATCGAAAATATGTTTTGTTTTTAACAGATGGCGACCCAACATTTCGTTATAAAGAGGGATCTGGTACAATAACACAAGGGCAGGGTAATGCTGACTCTGACGATAAAAATTTCAATGCAGCAGTTTCTGAATGGAATAACTCCAGCAATTTGAAAGCAACAGTTGCAAGATATGTTATCGATGCAAATCCAACCGGAACCAATAAATGTGATGAGTTTGCTACTGCAATCAATGCAACAGAACTTCCCGGAAACAATTCAACCACAATGTCAAGCAGTTTCAAAAAAATTGCAGGGGATATTATAAAACCATCTTATAAAAATGTTTCTATTGAGGATACTTTAAGTGATTACGTTAATTTTGCAGATCCGTTAAATTTAGAGGTATACAAAGTAGTAACAAACGAAGATAAAACAGAAATAAAAACGAGATTAACAGAAAGTGATTATACGCATACAATATCTGGAAAAACGATTACGATTAATTTGTTGAATGGAAATGCGTTAGAAGATAAAGTTACTTATAGAGCTTCCTTTGATATCATAACAACTAATGAAGCTTATTATGAATATGAAACAAATGGCTATGGTGATACCAAGGGTGACCCGAATACCGATGCACTAGGTAATGATACAAGTTCCGATAAGCCAGGACTTCATTCTAATGCAGAAGCTAAAGTGAATTATCAGATTAATGATAATCCATCTGCAACAGCTGAATATGATCATCCGGTTGTCCAGGTTAAGAAGGAAACGGTAAATCATACAGTACAGAAGACGTGGGAAGGAAATCAACAAGACTCTGTACGTGTTCAGTTAATTGCAAAAGCAACAGTTGATGGAACAGAAGTTTCCCTTACAAATGAAACCTATAAATCCATATCCCAAAGCATGGAAATTATATTAGATTTTTCTAATAGTTGGACATATACATGGAATGATCTTCCACAGTATTATTACTATAAAGATTCTGATAGTAATATTCAAAAGACAGAGATTAGTTATTCAGTTGATGAACCAACTGTTCCGGAGGGATATGAAAAGTCAGTAGCTACTGATGGAACAACAACAACTATTACCAATAAAGAATTGTCAAATTTGGTTGTTTCAAAAATATGGTCTGATTATGGTAAAAAATATGGAAGTCGTCCGTCATCTATAATATTACAATTACAAAGAAGAAGCAGTACAATGACGGAGGAGAATTGGGAATCATACGGAAATCCAATTACTTTAACAGAAGATAATAAAACAGAAACTGATGATAATGTATGGTCATACACTTTTGAACATGTTCCAAGTGGATATGACTATAGAGTAGTAGAAACAAGTGTACCGAGCGGATATCACGCATCAGAATGTACGGCCGATGCGGACGGAAATCTTAGTATTATTAATGTACTTAATTGGAACCTGGTTAAGGTAAGTTCTTCTTCCGATGATCAAGTAATCAAATTGGAAGGAGCAGAATTTGAGTTAAATGATAATGATAAAACATACACAGGAACATCAGATTCTAACGGAGTTGTAACATGGAAGTCTGGAGAAGATAATATTACAATAATTCCAGATGGAACATATACATTAAAAGAAACAAAAGCTCCTGCAGGCTATCAGCTTGGAAGTGAAGTTACAATCACAATTGAAAATGGACTGCCGACAATTACTGAATCTGGTTCAGAAGTCGAAGTTGGAACATTGAAAACTAGTTGGGATGATGGATCAAAAACGATGAATGTTTATTATGCAGATGACGTTCTCTACGAACTCCCATCCGCAGGTGGCTCTGGTATCTACTGGTACTTGATTGGTGGAGTGTTGCTCATGATGGCAGCAACCCTGATTCTGTATAGAAATAAAAACTTAAGGAGGTGCTGAAGAGCAAAGTAAATTATTTATAGAACTATTAATAATTCGGCGGCTCTTCAGAACCGCGAAAAGAAACTGATTAAAAAATCCCAAAGGGAAAGGAGAAATATTATGAAGAAGTTAAGAAAAGTATTAGCTGTTGTTTTAGCAATGGCAATGGTAATGGGCATGAGTATTGTGTCTTTGGCAGATACACCAAATTCAACAGCTGCAATTAGCGTAACAGGATTGGCGAGTACAGGAACAAATATTGTACAGTATGTTAAAATTCTTGAGCCAGATGTAAAAGCTTCAGGTGGATATAAGTTTGTGTCAGGAGTTGGAATTAAAGGATATTCTAATGCAAAGAGCTTTCTTGAAGCAACACTTGCAAAACAGAAAGCAGCATTAGAAGATCCAGAAAACGTTCTTCCAAGCAAAACCACAGCTGATGCGAGTGAGATAAGTGGTACTACGTTTTCAAAAAATGTGGATGCAGGTTATTATGCAATCTGGGTTACAAATAAAGCAGCTAGTGGAGATCCAGAAATTGTCTATTCTACACCAATGATTGTCAGCGTTGAATATAAGAATGCAACACTGCATAGAAGGGATGATGGAACAACATATTATAGTTATGATGTTAAAGTAAACGATCCTGATAATAGTGTCGTTGCAAAATATACAACAATTCCTGTTATAAAGGAATCAAATGATTCGGATAAAGCAGTTGCAATTGGTCAAGAAGTAACTTATACAATTGAAACATATATTCCTTCTCAGGCGGAAACATATACTCTTACTGATACTTTAACAGGTGCTACCTATGTTACTAATAATTTAGGCAATGTAGAAGTTAAATATACAATTGGTAACGGAACTGAAACAACATTAGATTCTAATAATATTCAAATAATTAATGCAGATGATAGCGAAGAGGATACTGTTACTGCAGGAATGCAACAAATGATACTTACCTTAACTTCTTTACTTAATGGTAATGCAGGTAAAAAATTGACCATTACTTATAATGCAAAGGTAACAGCTACAGAAGTTAATAATACAGTAATACCAAGTGATGGTCGTCATGATTATGAACCATCTACAGAGAGTCTCTATACTGGTGAAATCACTTTAACAAAAACAGGTGAAGAAAAAGACGAGCAAGGTAATTCAGTAGGTCTTGCCAAAGCAGGTTTTGAAGTAAGAAAAGGTGAGATTACAGAGGACGGAACAACCTTTACAGGTTCAGCTTTAACTTTTAGAGAAATTAAAGAAAATAATGTAGTTATAGCGTATGAATATGATCCAGAAGGTTCAATAACAAAAGTAGTAACAGGTACAAATGGTACAGTTACAGTTAAAGGTTTAGATGTTGGTACATATCAGTTTAAAGAGGTTGAAGCGCCAGAAGGTTACAGCATTAATACTACAGAAGAATGTGTTGCAATCCTTAGTGTAGAAGGAACAGCAACTGAAACTTTCTATCCTGAAGAACAACCTTCCATGTCCGACACCAAACTTTCTGCTCTTCCTTCCACTGGTGGTATCGGTACTACAATCTTCACAATCGTTGGTTGTCTGCTGATGATCGGTGCAGCTTCTATCCTTTTCGTAAGCCGCAGAAGAGCAAGTAAATAATTACATGAAATAGCTACATATATTAGATGCATTTTCTGATAATAATAGCATTTTCCGGGGCGGTTTTCCCGCCCCGGTTATACAAAATAATGATACAACAGTAAGGAGAGCCCGGATGAAGAGGAAATTAAATAGTATTTTAATTGCATTATTGTTTTTAGCCGGTTTGTCCCTGTTGCTGTATCCGCTGATTTCTAATCAGTGGAATAGTTACCGGCAGAGCCGCCTGATCAGTAGTTATACCGATGGGGTGGAGGAGAAGAATGGGAAGAATGCCATTGATTATGATCTGGAGTGGCAGAAGGCGGAGGCGTATAACAAGAATTTGCTTCCGATGATTCTTCCCGATTCTTTTGCCATAGCGGAAATGTCTGACAGAGATGAGGCTTATATGGCTTGCCTGAACCTTAATGGTGATGGGATAATGGGTATCGTAGAGATTCCGAAGATTGATGTGAAGCTCCCGATTTACCATACCACCGATACGGATGTGTTGGAGATTGGTGCCGGTCATCTGGAGGGGAGTTCCCTTCCGATTGGCGGCGAGAGTAACCACGCGGTAATATCTGCTCATCGAGGACTTCCGAGTGCCACTTTATTTACTGACCTTGATAAGTTGGAGAAGGGCGATCATTTTCTGTTACATGTTTTGGATGATACTCTTTGCTATGAGGTGGATCAGATATCCGTTGTGGAGCCGGAGCAGACCGAAGCGCTTTCCGTTGTGGAGGGTGAGGATCTTGTCACTCTTTTAACCTGTACTCCTTACGGAGTGAACAGTCACAGACTTCTGGTGAGGGGACATCGGGTTCCGTATGTGCCGGAAGAGGTCGAGGATGAGCAGGCTTCGTCGTTGTTGGGTGTCAGCATGCATACCAATTATCTGTTCTGGGTGATTTTTGGAATCGCGATCACAGCATGTTTTATCTTCCTTCTTTACCGCCGTGAGAAGAAGATACAGAGAAAACATGAAAAGAAATGATAGGTGACAGCATATGTCAGGTAAGAAGAAAAAGAAAAGTTCCTGGTTGCTAAATGGAGTGATTGTACTGATTTTTCTGGTCGGTGTAGGGATTTTGTTCTACCCCACAGTCAGCGATCTGTGGAACAATTACCGAAATCAGCGACTGATCAGTAATTATACAGATACGGTAGAAACCATGGAGCCGGAAGATTATTCGAAGATATGGGAAGAAGCGAAAGCCTACAATGACCAGCATAAGGTCAATACCATTGTAGATGCATTTGATGAGGAAGAAGGCGACTACATTTTAAGTCATCCTTACGATCAGCTTCTGAACCCGACCGGCAATGAAATCATGGGTTACCTGGAGATTCCGAAGATTAACGTCCGACTGGCGATTTACCACGGAATCGGGCCTAATGCACTGGAAAATGGCTGCGGCCATATTGAAGGTACTTCTCTTCCGATTGGCGGCGAGAGTACCCATTCCGTCATATCCGCCCATCGCGGACTGCCCAGTGCCAAGTTATTTACCGACCTTGACCAGATGGAAGTCGGAGATATCTTTTATATTAACGTGTTAGATGAAACGCTGGCTTACAAGGTGGATCAGATTCTCATCGTACTCCCGGAGGAGACAGAAAGCCTTGCGATAGAAGAAGGAAAAGATCTGGTTACACTTGTAACCTGTACACCTTACGGTGTGAACTCCCACCGTTTGCTGGTTCGTGGAGAACGCACCGAATATGTGCCGGAAGACGATGTGGGAGATTCCGGTGTCATCCTGAGAAATCCATTGGAAGGCGCAGGACGTGCCGAGAGGCTTCTGATGATCGGACTTCTGGTGGTAATGATTGTGTTAATTATACTGACCATTGCCTTTAAGATTTCTGACCGCAGAAAGAAGAAAAAGGATAACCAAACTCCATAAAAAAAGAAGGGAAGGGAATCGAGTATGTTAAAGAGAACTTCTGAAAGAAAAAAGAAAGGGTTCAGGCGTATGGCAACTGCCATGATGACGGCATTTGTGCTTGTTTGCCTGACCGTCATGAACAGTATGGCCTCCGAGACAGATTTGGAGAAGTATCGTATGCCGGATCTGGATGGTAGTACGGGGACACTTACCGTAACCATGAAATACACGGATCCGAACATTGAGTCGGATACCGAGAACCAGAAAGTGATGCCAGGTGTGGTTGTCAAGCTTGCGAAGATCGCCAATCTTGCCGTAAATGGTGGTTCTGCCGATTACACACTGCTTGAAGCCTATGAAGGAGCAGCCGCAGTAGAGGACATTTCCCTCGCAGGCATGACCGTAGAACAGTCCAATACACTTGCACAGGTTCTGGAGCCGATTGTCAGTGCGGATGAGAAAGCTGCAGGCGTGCAGGAACAGACCACGAACGAAGAAGGAAAGGCAGTATTTTCTAACCTGGAACCGGGCATGTATCTGGTATATCAGGATAAAGAAGCCAATACCGCCCACAGAGTAGACAGCATAGCAACTTTCCTCATTTCTGTGCCATATCCGGTCGTATCCGATGGAGATAGCGTAGAAACCACAGAAAATGCATGGAATTATAATGTGGAAGTGACACCGAAAACCGAGTTGGACGGACCGAAGAATAACGGAGTGATTCATATTACAAAAGAGCTCTTCAACGCCGACGACCAGCTTCCATTTTATCCACCGGAAAATGAAGAACTGATCTTCTACGTTGGATTATTTAACGATGAAGCCTGCACCGATCAGGTAGAAGGCACCACGGACCAGCCGTTGCGCTTCTACAACAGCCGTACCGCAACCGCCACCTTCGAGAACCTGACGACAGATAAAACTTATTATATTGCCGAGACCGACGGCAAAGGAAATGCAGAAAAAACCGCAATCCGTGGCAAGGGAATCATTTTCTATCCGACCTATCCGGATGGACAGCAGGTATCAATCACCCGCTTTGAACCGGAAACCGATTATGCTTTCCAAAACGTAACCTACGGATTACCGGATGAATACTACTACGGAGGAACCCTCAGCATCACAAAGAAGACCAAACAGGGAACCGAAGACTACGACACCAACGACGTATTCTACGCAGGAATCTTCAACGATGCTAACTTCACAAGCCTCAATCAGGTAGTCAAACTGGACATGAACGGCGGAAACACCGTAACCGTTCCATTTGAAACTTACATCGGACTGAAAAAAGACGACACCGTAACCTACTACGTCACCGAAACCGACGAAAACGGTACACCGTTAAACGAAGCAGAGCAGCAGTTCCGGATTTCCGTTGATAAAACTGACGGCAAAGTTGTGCTGACCACATCCGCTTCTGACGACACCGTAGTCATCACCAACGACTTCGGCGCACCGGACGATGATCAGGCATACAACGAAGAAAACACAACAACCAAAGAAACCACAGACTCAAGCGACACCACCAACACCAGGACAACAACCAAAACTAAGAAGACCGGAGACCAGAATCCAATCGCACTTTACCTTGGAATCCTCGTGGCAGCCGTAGTGATCGCCGGAATCATCTTAATTCGTAAGAAAAAAGACAATAAACACAGCGCATAAAAACGCATAAGATTTAAAAACCATCAGCCCCCGACCAGACGGCCGGGGGTTTTTGTATCTTCCTGTTCCAAGCCATGGCGGGAACAGATAAATATATTTTGGCTTGTCATGCATTTGCTGAGAAGATATAATAAAATAAAGATAGAAAAAGCCATGTTAGGTATCTGAAACGAAAAACAAAAAACAACTATAATGCTATAAATTTACAAAAATTACTTGCAATGACAATTGGTTAGTGATAATATAGTGCTACCAGAAAGAAAATGTAATAAAGGAACTTATTATATGGAGGATCAGGTAGCGTGCAAAAGGTACAGGAATGAATAGCAGAAAGTATGGGTGTGATTCATCTGGATATATCATCCGTATGGGATTTTCATAAAGAAGATCTGATAGAGTCAATCCATGAACGTGTCTGTGATGATTTTCGGAAAATATATGGAGCTTCTCTGGATTATGATAAAGATTTGTATTTGCTGATACATGAGATTTTTTCAGTAACCGGAATTTCCTTTGTAATTATCATTGATGAATGGGATTGTGTCATCAGGAACAGTACGGATAAAGAACTGGTGCATAAATACTTGCAATTTCTTCATTCCTTGTTTAAATCCGAAGAATCAAAATCCTTCTTGGCGTTGGGATATATTACCGGTATTTTGCCGATCAAGAAGATGAAGGACGAATCGGCATTCAATAATGTTGAGGAATTTACCATGTTAAACTCCTGGTTGATTGCCGAATATTTTGGATTTACTGAGGAAGAAGTAAGAGCACTTTGTATAGAATATGATGCGGATAGAAAAAAGGCATTTATTCCAAACTACGAGGTCGAAACTGCTTTCGAAGCAGCACTTCAAACCGGGGAGGAGAAAGAAATTAGAATGGCAATAAAAGCGAAAGAAAAATTGTAAAAAATGAGCCAACAATTTGACAAAACATGAAATTGTTGGCTCGTGGTATCTTCTCTGTGATTTTGAATTATTTTCATAGAAATTTTTTTGTTTATCAGTTATCGTTCTTCTCTGAAATAATTTGTTCCCAGGCTTTCCGGAGGCTGATTTTCCCTCTTGTTTCTCATGCTGGTGAATACCAGAACAATCAGAGTAACGATGTAAGGAAGCATCTTATAAAGTTCCTTTAATTCCATATGATCCATTCCGGTTGGAAGATACAGATACAGGATGTATAAACCACCAAAAAGGAATGAGGAAAGAATACCGATATCCGGTTTCCAGATTGTAAAGATAACAAGGGCAATTGCAAGCCATCCTCTGTCACCAAATGCGTCATTTGACCATACACCACAGGCGTAATCCATAACATAGTATAATCCGCCAAGACCGGCAATCATGCTGCCGACAATCGTTGCAACATATTTATACAGGGTGACATTGATTCCGGCTGCATCGGCGGTTGCCGGGTTTTCTCCTACGGCACGAAGATGAAGTCCCACTCTTGTATGCTTAAAAAGGTAGGAAGCATAAAGAGAAATAATAATCGCAAGGTATGCTAAAAATCCATAGGAAAGAAAAATCTTGCCAAACCAGCCGGTGGAAGATGCCCATGGTAAAACCTTACTGAAGTATGCAGAGGTTCTTGAAAGAGCAATGGAAGGAACATCTGCATTTGCAAGCTTGATCAGGGAACCTCCAAAGAAGTTTCCGATACCGACACCAAAGGTTGTCATTGCAAGACCGATTACATTCTGATTTGCTCGCAGTGAAACCGTCAGGAAGCAATAAAGGAGTCCCATAAGGGCAGATCCTACTAAGGAACAGAGGAGAGGTATCATGATTGCAAGAAAACCATTCAACGCACCGGTGGTAGATTGTTCGTAGAAAAAGGAGCCGATGACTCCGCTGATTGCACCAACGTACATAATTCCAGGAATCCCCAGATTCAGGTTTCCTGATTTCTCTGTGATTGTTTCTCCTGTACTGCCAAGTAAAAGAGGAATTCCCTGTTGCACTGCTCTTGGTATAAAAGCAACTAAATTAATCATTTATTTTTCCTCCTTTTCCTTTTTTCTGAATGAAAGCTTATATCGAATGAAGAATTCACATCCGATAATACAGAACAATAAAACGCCGGTAAGAATATCTGCGAAAGATTGATTAAGGCCAAAGGCTGTGGATATTTCGCTTGCTCCGCGATCCATGAATACAATCAGGAAGCTGGTAGCGATCATAGTAATTGGGTTGAATTTTGCCAGCCAGGATACCATAACGGCAGTAAATCCCTGTCCGTCGGCGATGGTAGTTGTGATGGTGTGATTTACTCCGCCTACAAGAAGCATACCTGCGATTCCGCAAATGGCTCCTGAAAGAAGCATGGTGCGAATAATAACTTTCTCAACATTGATGCCGACATATCTGGCTGTATTTTTACTTTCGCCAACGACGGATATCTCATATCCGTGTTTCGTATACTTCTGATAAATATAAATAAATAAGGTAATGACAATCGCTACGATGATGGTAAGCCAATACTTATTTCCGATTTCCGGAAGCCATCCGATATTTGTATCCTGATTGATGATACCGATTTTTCCGGAACCCTTTGGTACTTCCCAGACAATAATGAAATATGCAACCAACTGTATGGCAATGTAGTTCATCATCAAAGTGGAAAGGGTCTCATTTGTATTCCATTTCGCCTTGAAAAATGCCGGGATAAATCCCCAGAGAGCACCGGCGGCCATGGAAGAGAGGATCATAAATACAATGATCAGTGCATTTGGAACGACATTCTTGAGACAAATCATACATACTGCGGAAGCGAGTCCTCCGATCATTACCTGACCTTCCCCACCAATGTTCCAGAACTGCATGCGGAAAGCTGGTGTAAGAGCAAGGGAAATAATTAACAAAATCGAGATATTCTGTAAAGTAATCCAGGCCTTTCTTGATGAACCAAATGCTCCCATAAAAATTGATTTATATACCGCTAATGGATTATCTCCTGTAAAAATTGTCGTAATAACAGCACATATAATCAATGCAAGTAAAATTGAGCCGCCCCTGATAAGCCATTCCTGCTGTTTTTTCATCTCATCTCTTTTGACTACATGAAAAAGAGGTTCTTTCAGTGCTGATTTATTCACTTTGTTTTCCTCCCTTCTTTGTCATAAGTAATCCAACCTGATTTTTATCTACCGTTCTGGCATCAAGAATGCCGCTTACTTCGCCATCACAAAGGACAAGAATACGGTCGGAAAGTTCAAGGAGAATATCCAGGTCCTCACCGACAAAAATCACTGCGGTTCCCTCGTCCTTTTGCTTATTAATCAGGTCATAAATGGTATAAGAAGAATTGATGTCAAGTCCTCTTACCGCATAGGCTGTCATCAATACTTTTGGATGGGAAGCGATTTCTCTTCCGACCAGGACTTTCTGAACATTACCGCCGGAAAGACGTCTTACCGGGGTGTCAATACCAGGAGTT
>JAQYIU010000113.1 GCA_028721415.1 Lachnospiraceae bacterium
TCTGGCATTCATCGTATGTATCTTATCCGGTGGTGTTATACTTGTTTCAAACAAAGAGTTAAAAAGAGCGTAGCATAGGATGCGGTGAATGTGTGCAGGAGCAGGATTCACCGCTTTTTTCAGTTCGTTTAGAGGTTGTTCAATGAAAAAACAGTTTCAGGAGAAAAAAGAAAATAATAAAAAAGAGAGAAGAAGAAATTATCTGAGAAATGCGATTGTTTTTCTGGCAATATTGAATCTGATTCTGTTATACGTCTTTGATTATAGAGTGCCGGTTCTTGCCGGTCTGATGGACAGAATGGAGAATCGAAACAGTGTCGAATACAGCGAAGTTACAGTTGCTGAAGAAGATTTGTCAGAACAATTAACTATTATTTTTGAGAAAGATAGTCTGAGATATGATGGAGAGGGAGAGCTGGACTTGTTGGATGGCGTATCTGTAATGGATGAGTCCGGTAATAAATATAATAATGATAATCTGACAGTGGAAGTCAGCGGAGATAATAAAAAAGAAAAAACCGTTCGATATACGTATTCTGATAAAGCCGGCAATACGGCTGAAGCGGAGCGGACGTTAAAATTGTCCCACTATGATGGACCATCTATTGAGCTGGGAGAAGAATTGCCAGATCTTAGAGAGGAAGATATAGATAATCTGAAGAATGTATACAGTGGATATTATACAGCCAAAGATGGTTTTGGGCTGGATATTACTTCTTCTGTTGTGATTACAGCAGAGGAAGGGGAAAAAGAAGATGGATATTATGAACTTTCATTTCAGGTGACGAATCTTTATGGAGATACCGTGACAGAAACAGCGAAAGTAAAAGCAAAATAAAATGTTTCAAGTGTATATATTGGGCAGAAAACATATGAGGATATAATGATAAGATGGTAGATATTCATACACATTTGATGCCTGGTATTGATGATGGTGCACGCGACTGGAAGGATGTATATGAGATGGCTGCCATGGCTGCAGACAGCGGAGTTGATACGATTGTTTGCACTCATCACAGTAATATGCCCGGTGTTTATGATAATTATAACAGTAGAGCTTTAGACATACTGTTTCATGAACTTAGAGAAAGACTATGGCAGGGAGAGTTTCCATTGCGTATTTTCCGGGGGATGGAGATTTTTGCAACCCCTGACATTTGTGATAAAATATGGGCCGGTAAACTGATTCCGCTGAACCGGACCAGATATTTTCTGGTGGAATTTTCCTTTGGAGAGACACCGGAATATATGACAGATTTATTATATGATATGAGGCGTCAGGGAATGTATCCAATCGTGGCTCACCCGGAAAGATATGAGGCACTGGCGGAAGATCCGTTACTGCTGTCACGATGGATGAAGAGAGGAATTTTGTCCCAGATTAATAAATCCAGTCTACTTGGGAAGTTTGGGAGTAGAGTGGAACAGACAGCCCTTACATTTATGGAACATAATCTGGTAACTTGTATTGCCAGTGATGCACATCGACCGTATACCAGAACAACTCATATGGAGGAGATCTGCAGATTTCTGGTGCGGCATTATTCTGAGGAGACCGCATGGAGATTACTGGATGAGAATCCGAGGAGAATTGTGGAAGGAAAAAGGATTGAAGTGAAATGAAAAAATTAAGATTATTCAGTACAGTGATATTAATTTGTTCTGCTGTACTTTTTGGATATTGCATAGTACGGCAGTGGAAAAATGATGAAAAGGTGCCGCCGGTAATCAAAATGGATCAGACTTCAATAGAAGTCAGCGTGAAAGATGGAGATGATGCCCTTTTAAAAGGCGTTACCGCAACCGATAAAAAAGACGGAGATGTGACGGACTCTTTGATCGTGGATAATATTTCTGATTTCCTTGATGATGGAAGCAGATTTGTGACCATAGCGGCAATTGATAGTAATAACAATGTGGCGAAAGCAGTTAGACAGATTACGTATAGTGATTATGAACATCCTAAGTTTGATTTTACAGAATCAATGCGATTTGTGGAAGGGGAAACAGACTATCTTGATAATGTAACGGCGGAGGATTCTATTGACGGAGATTTGTCCGGAACAGTTAATTTTTCTGATAACACACAAATTACAGTCGATAAAGCAGGAACCTATAAAGCAGAATTGCAGGTTAGAAACAGTTTAGGTGATACGGAATATCTTCCATTTACTCTCGAAGTCTTGAAGGCTGAAGATTATAATAAGGAGCCATCGATTCATCTGAAACATTTTGTAAAATATATCAAAAAAGGAAAAACCATCGATTATAAAAATAATCTGGACTATGTTTACATTGGATCAAGGAAATACAAACTGGTTGACGGAGACAAAATTGAGAACACAACTGTTGGCAGAGACCGGATCCATGTGAATGATGACAATGTCAAATATAATACCCCAGGTGTTTATGAAGTCGAATACAGTATGACGCTCAATGATGAAATGAAAGAAGATCAGGAAACAATCCGCGGAACCGTGCGGCTTGTAGTGGTTGTGGAGGAGTAGGAATGGATACAAGAGGAGATATGAATACAGGCTGGCAGATTAATTTTGATCTGTATACGCTGGTAAAAGATATTCTGAAAGAATGGTATATCATTCTCGTGCTGTCATTCTCTGCATTCTTATTATCGTATACATGGCAGTATGTCCATTATCAGCCGTCTTATACGATTTCCACAACGTTTATTGCAGGTTCCAGAAATGCCTACACCAATATATATTCGGATCTTTCCAATACCAGTGAGACGGCAGAGAAATTTACCCAGATAATCAACAGTAATATTTTGAGAAAAAAAGTGGCAGAAGAAATTAATATGGCATATATGCCGGGGAAAGTATCGGCAACGGTAGTGGAAAATACCAATTTGATCGAATTGAAGGTCGTGGAAGAAACCCCAAAATTAGCCTATGATGTTTTAAATGCTGTTTTAAATAATTATAATAAGGTGTCGGGATCCCTGCTCAATAATACAGTGATGACGGTTCTTCTCAAACCAGAGATACCGGAACAGCCGGATCATCCATTTTCACCATGGAATGGAATGTGTAAAGCATTTTTGGGAACGATGCTTGCCATGATCGTTCTTATTGGCGGTATGTCATATTTTAAAGATACCGTACGAAGGGAAGAAGATATAGAAGTCAAGCTTGAAACACATTTGATCGGAAGCCTTTGCCATGAAAAAAAATATTCCAATCGGAAAAAGAAAATGAAAAAATCCGACAACCAGAAGAAATCCATTTTATTTTTGGATCCGATGGTCAGCTTTCGGTACACGGAATCCATGAAGAAGATTGCTTCCAAAATATCAGGAGCAATGAAAAAACGGAACGCAAAAACAATATTGGTTACCAGTGTGCTGGAAAATGAAGGAAAATCCACTGTGGCAGTTAATCTGGCCCTTGCTCTTCGAGAAGAATCGGAAAGAGTGCTTCTCATAGACGGAGACTTGCGCAAACCTGCCATTTATAAAATATTTCAGATTTCTCCCGAAGAAGTAGAGAATCTGGGAGAAGCCCTGAATGGAAAATCAGATCTGAAACATTTGATTTATACCAAAAAGGAATATGATCTTCCTATGATATTAAATACCATTCATTATCCGGATTCCACTGACATGGTTTCTCAGGATCTGATGGGTGAGATTCTAAACTATTTGAAACAATATTATGATTATATTATTATCGACTCTTCCCCGATGGCCCTTGTAGCGGACACGCAGGAACTACTTGGCATGACAGATGCAGCATTGCTTGTTGTAAGACAACATATGGCTTCTGCCCGGGACATAAACGATGCAATCGCTATTTTAAACCACGACGAAAAAAAACTTCTTGGATGTGTTTTCAATGATGTAGCCGGAGAAAATTTCGATCTGAGACAAGGCGTGTACGGAAAATACGGCAATTATGGTTATTATGGATACTATAGAGGTAATTACGACAAGTATGGCTATGGGCAAATGAGAGAAAAAAGAGGTGAACATGATGACAAATGACAGAATGAATGACAGCTTGGATGACAACTCTCTCATTGATATCACATTTATAATAGACGATATGTGGAAGGAATTCACCAAAATGTGGTGGCTTATGATTGTCATTGTCAGTATTGCATCCTCCATTGTATATTTTTATGTGAAACTAACATGGAAACCGGAATATGTGGCGTCTTCCACCTATA
Source organism: Lachnospiraceae bacterium (assembly GCA_028721415.1). Taxonomy (GTDB): domain Bacteria; phylum Bacillota; class Clostridia; order Lachnospirales; family Lachnospiraceae; genus Anaerobutyricum. The sequence goes on from JAQYIU010000113.1 coordinate 4,189, forward strand.
CCGTAGAAGCAGATACTGCCTACGGTTACAACTCCAACTATTATAATAAAACGGAGGCAACTGGCCTGGGTACAACCCTGCAATATCTTTTGTCCAGTAACAGTATGAAAACGATTATCGCCAAAGATCTGGGGGTCAGTGAAGTCCCGGGAGAAATCTCCGTGACAAATACAGAAGGAACCAATCTGATTACCATCAGTGTTACGTCCTCCAATGCACAGCTCTCTTATCAGATCCTGCAATCCGTCATTAAGAATTATCCTTCCATGGCAGAATATGTGATTGGGAATACGGTACTGGAAGTTCTGGATGAAACAGGAATCCCAACCACACCATCCAATCAGGAGAATGCAAGAAGAGAAGCGGTAAAAGGATTTCTGGCAGGTCTTTTGATAGATCTACTAATTCTATTTCTGGCAGCCATTACCAAACATACGATCAAGAAAGAAGAAGATTTCCGAAAGATCCTGAACGTAAACTGTTACGGAGCAATTCCACGTGCCAGATTTAAAAAGAGAGGAAAAAATTCCACTCCGGAAGCAGAAAAAGTGATGATAGACAACCCGCGTATCCCCGGAGGATTTATCGAATCTGTACGCAGTATCAGAAGCAGACTGGAACAGGATGCGTCCAAACACGGTTATAAAGTATTTCTTATCAGCAGTTCCATTGCAGGAGAGGGAAAAAGTACTGTGGCAGCCAATCTGGCTTTGGCATTGTCAAGAAAAGGAAAATCAGTGATACTTGTTGATATGGATCTTCGATCTCCGGCGATTGCCGAACGATTGTATCTTTCAAATTATCAAAATGGAACGATAGATGTCTTAGAAAAGAAAAGTACGCTGGAAGAATCCTTATTACCTTATAAGAACAATAACCTTCGCATCCTTCCGGGCGGAAAGCCACTCATGCAGACAAAGCGGATTCTGAACCAGCCTGCAGTAAAAAAAATGATAGAACAACTGCGAACCATGGCAGATTACGTTATTCTGGATACCCCTCCGTGTGCCATGCTCTCAGATGCCATAAGCGTTGCAAAACATGCTGATGCCGCTGTATTTGTGGTACGACAGGACTATGCCCGCGTTGCCGACATTATGGAAGGCGTGCAGAATCTGCACGATGAAGATCTCCCAATCTGCGGCTGCGTTCTCAACAACGCAGAAGTTGGTATCACCGGATACGGTTATGGACAAAGCTATGGTTATGGCCGTTACGGCTATGGCTATGGAGATAAAAAATATGGATACGGTTATGGCGGCTATGGCTATGGCCAGGAAGAACCGGAGAAAGAAAAGAAATAAGGAGCAATGAATAAGGATGAGAAAGATATACTGCAATCATATCAAACGACTGTTTTCCATCATCCTGGCAACCGGTGGTTTTATTTGCCTCTCATGGCTGTTTCTAATCATTATCATAGCAATAAAACTAACATCACCAGGTCCGGTCTTTTTCAAACAAAAAAGAGTAGGAATACATAAAAAACATTTTGAAATTTATAAATTCCGAACGATGCGCGTCGATACACCGCACGATATACCGACACACCAGCTATCCAACCCGGATCAATATATCACAAAAATTGGCCATTTTTTACGGCAAACCTCTCTAGATGAGCTTCCACAGCTGATCAATATTCTAAAGGGAGATATGGCTGTAATCGGTCCACGCCCAGCGCTCTGGAACCAATTCGATTTAATCGAAGAAAGAGAAAAATACGGAGCCAATGACGTGCGACCAGGCCTGACCGGCTGGGCTCAGATCCACGGCAGAGATGAACTGGAAATCAAAGACAAAGCCGCACTGGACGGATATTATGTAAAAAATATGGGATTACTCATGGACATCCGATGCTTCATCGGAACCATATACTCTGTATTAAAAAAAGACGGAGTAGTAGAGGGAGGAACCGGGGCAATACACTATGCAAAAAAAGCAGAGAAATAAAAATAATATAACAAATAGCAAAAAGAACCGCAAAAGAAAAATATTAATTTTAACGAACCATTCCTATATGCTATGGCAATTCAGAAGAGAATTGATATTCGAATTAATGAAAGACAATGAAGTGATTCTCAGCATGCCTTTCGTCGGACACGAAGAGGATTTCAAACAAAAAGGACTTCGATGTATTGAAACAAAAATAGACAGAAGAGGAATCAATCCTCTTACCGACCTGAATCTTTTGCGAACCTACCGGAAAATATTAAAAAAAGAATTGCCGGATCTTGTCATCACATATTCCATCAAACCAAATATATATGCAGGATGGCTTTGTGGGCAGATGGGGATTCCCTTCTGCGCCAATGTCCAGGGACTT
>JAQYIU010000114.1 GCA_028721415.1 Lachnospiraceae bacterium
TTACAAGCAGAGGGTCACAGGTTCGAGCCCTGTAGGTCCCATATATGCCGGCGTGGCGGAACTGGCAGACGCACAGGACTTAAAATCCTGCGGGACTTATACTCCCGTATCGGTTCGATTCCGATCGCCGGCATACCAAAAAATATTTGTGGGCATAGCTCAGCTGGATAGAGCGTCTGGCTACGGACCAGAAGGTCGGGGGTTCGAATCCTCTTGCCCACGCTAATCGCTTTCATCAATTTGATGAAAGCGATCATATGAATATAGCGCTATCGCCAAATGGTAAGGCACTGGATTCTGATTCCAGCATTTCCAGGTTCGAATCCTGGTAGCGCTGTTGAAAAAGACACAATTATGTGTCTTTTTTCTATTTATAGAGTTATAAGCCAACTTTTCTCTTGAAAGCAATACGTAACCAGAGGATAAGACTATATTATATTTCCAGATAATGGGGATATATTCATATCCGATTATGACAAGAAAAGATATTGTATTGTGTTTTTTTATATGATATTATAAACAAAATAGTCAACATATCAATTGTTATATGTAAAGGGGATAGAGATGACAGAGGGACGTATTATTTATAATCCAGGTAAATTAGCAATGCAGATGTTTTATCGTAAGATGAACAAAGAAAGCAGAGAGGAACTTGCGAATAGAAAGTATGATGCAGTGGGATTGTTTCAGACAACAGTTGCAGGAATCTTATATTATGCCGATAGAGTTGCTAAGACAAGTAATGTATATCCGGTAGAGATTAATGGAAGTTGTCCACAGCACATCACAACATTAGCTTTCTTTGGTGAGACTTCAGCAGTCGAGACAGCAATGAAGATGGTAATGGCAGAAGAGAAAGAAAGAAAAAATCGTCTGATTTAAGATAGGACATTAGCCTGATTCACAGAAGAGATGGGTACATGAATATGAAGGGGTTCTGTTAACATTTGTTATGTCAATAGAACCCTTTTTCTGTCATATTATATCAGTTAGCAGAATTAATAATTGGAGGCATAAAGAAGAGAATATGTATAAGATGGATATTCAGGTTCGCTATAGTGAAGTGGATCGTTACGGCAAAACACAATTGCATCAGATTTTAGAGTATTTTCAGGATTGTGGAGTATTTCAGACTGTTGATTTAGGTTTTGGAAAAACAGGAAGTGATAATGAAAAACAGGCATGGTATTTGATTGCCTGGGATGTACAGATCAGACGCTATCCTTCCATGTGTGAAAAATTATCTATTATTACAGAACCATATAAAATGAGAGGATTTTATGGATATCGTCGTTATAAAATAATAGATGAAGATCAGAATATTATTGTTGAGGCAGATTCTATATGGATTTTTATGGATATAGAAAAAATGGTTCCTGTGAAAATTCCTGAATATTTGACAAAAGGATACATTGAAGAAGGTGTCGATGAAACGATTCAAGTGAAGAGAAAACTTTCAGCAAAAGGAGATTGGAAAAAAGTAGATACCATTGTCGTACCTAAAATATTTCTTGATTCCAATGAACATGTCAATAATGCGTATTATGTATTATGGGCGGAAGAAGTTTTGCCAGAAGGTTATTATGTTACAGATCTTAAGGTAGATTACAGACAGGCTGCTTTACTAAATGATGAGATTCATATTTATATTACACAAGAAGGAAATATCTGGAAAGTAAAATATGTAAATCAGGAAGATCAATTGAATGCGGTAATTGTGATGACAGTAAAAAAGAAAGAAAAAACTGATATTTGAATTAGATAAAAAGACAATTATAAAGAAAGGATAAAATATGATAGAATTGGGAAGAAAACAAATTTTATATGTAGATCATAAAACAGATTTTGGAGTATATTTGTGTGAGTTGAGAAATATAGGGAAAAAAGATGGAGAATGCATTCTTTTGCCAAGAAAGCAGGTTCCAGTTGAGTGCGAAAAAGGAGATCCTATTGAAGTGTTTGTATATAAAGATTCACAGGATCGTCCTATTGCTACAACGAATATGCCAAAAGTAACTTTGGGAGAACTGGCTGTTTTGGAAGTTTTGGATGTAACCAAAATTGGAGCATTTTTGGACTGGGGACTTGAGAAAGATCTTTTACTTCCTTTTAGTGAGCAGGTAGTGAAAGTAAAAAAAGGAGAAAAATATTTAGTTGGGCTTTATGTAGATAAAAGCGAGAGAATGTGCGCGACAATGAAAGTTTATGATTTTCTTCGAACAGATGGAAAATATAAAAAAGATGATGTTGTTCATGGAATTGTTTTTGGTAAAAATCCGGAATATGGAGTTTTTGTAGCTGTAGATTCTTTATATAACGGTATGATTTCCAAAAAAGAAATGGTACGAGAGCTTCGAATCGGAGAAGAAGTGGAAGCCAGAGTTACTGAGGTGAGAGACGATGGAAAATTAAATCTCAGCTTGAGAGAAAAAGGTCATATTCAGATGGATATTGATTCGGTAAAAATAATGCAAAAATTATCTGATAATGAAGGATTTCTTCCATACCATGATAAATCATCCCCTGATCAGATTCGTCAGGAATTTGGAATGAGTAAAAATGAATTTAAAAGAGCGATTGGAAGACTATACAAAAATCGTAAAATTACAATTACAGATAAAGGAATTGAGTTAGTATGAATAAACTTGCAGTGAGTGCAAATACGTTATGGTTATATGCAGTTCTGGTGCATATTGCGGGATCCATAGTTGTCAATGGAGTTGTAATGTTGCCTTTTGGAAGCATTCTTTTTATGACAGTTTTATGGATATCGATGTTTATTCTTTATGATAAAAAGAGAAAATATGTAATTCCATTTGTTGCAGGATGGTTCTTATCTATTTATGTGATATATCAAGTCCCGGCTTCTTATGAGGGAAGTTTTCTTCTAAATGGAATGATTCTATTTCTGATTTGGTATGTTTGCAGACTCAGAGAGGTAAAACCGACAGAATTTTGTCATGTAAAAAAGATTCCAATCAGACAGTGGGGATTTATCCTTTTAATTACCATTGGTCTGATTGTTATCGCCGGATATATTAACGGGTTGTCTATGTTGGTATTTTATAATGGTACAACTAGTTCTCTTCAGGAAGTTGGAAAATATTTTCCTGAGAGTGTGATTGTGTTTGCTTTGGTACCGGCAATTTCGGAAGAATTTTTATTCCGAGGATGTATTTATCAGGAAGTTGCTGGAACCAATACGAAACAGTTTGCTGTGTTTCTTTCGGCAGTGCTGTTTGCGTTGCTTCATATGAACTTTAATCAGATGAGTTATGCCTTTATCATGGGATTATTTTTTGGATGGATTATCTGTATGACAGATAATTTATCGATATCAATATTGATTCATGCATTATTTAATTGTTTTAGCGTATTTTCATTTGCTTTTCAGAATAACGCTCTTATGAAATTAATTATGAATCTTCATGTTGGTGCTTATTATATATTTAATCCGATTCTTCGAGATAATAATGGAAAGATTATTGGAGAAGCAGTCGTGGAAGGTGCGATTCTTTTATTATGTATGTTGATTTTTGTAGGAGCTTTGTTATATTTCTTAAAAAAAGATAATGAAAAAAGGATGCCCGGCAAACAGATAAGAGTCAAAACAGGCTTTGGAAAACCGCAGATAGAGGAATATGGACAAAAGGATGAAAGTATTTTATGGAAAGCGGATCGTGAATTCTGGACAGGATGTATTGGATGTATTATCTTTGCAATTTTATATGAATTATTCATGATGAGTTCATAAAAAATGGTGTATATAAATATAAAAACCTGAGAACTATGTAGCGTACATAAGATTCTCAGGTTTTTTCTATTCACAATCAGTGAAAAAAATTCTGATTGTGAAAATATTATTTGTTACTGTATTCTAAAGCAGCAGCCATAAATCCTTTAAATAACGGGTGTGGTTTGTTTGGTCTTGATTTAAATTCAGGATGAGCCTGTGTACCGATAAACCATGGATGATCTGGAATTTCTACCATCTCAACGATTCTGCCATCAGGAGAGAAACCGGAAAGAAGCATACCATATTCCTGAAGAACATCACGATACTGATTATTTACTTCATAACGGTGACGATGTCTTTCTTCAATTGTCTTGGAACCGTAAAGTTGAAGCGCTTTGGAGTTATCGTCGAGGATACATGGATAAGAACCAAGTCTTAATGTACCGCCAAGATCAGTAATACCCTCTTTATCCGGCATAATATGGATTACCGGATTTGTAGTTGTTGTGCTGAATTCATTGCTGTGTGCGTCTTTCAGACCAATTACATTTCGTGCGAACTCAACAATAGTAAGCTGCATTCCAAGGCAGAGACCAAGATAAGGGATCTTGTGTTCTCTTGCATAGTGAATGGCACAGATCATACCTTCGATACCTCTGTCACCAAATCCACCAGGAACAATAATACCATCAACATCAGATAAGAAATTATCTACGTTGTAATCACTGAGTAATTCGGAGTCCACCCATTTGATCTCAACTTCTGCATTGTTTGCGACAGCACCATGTTTTAAGGCTTCGACTACACTGATATAAGCGTCATGAAGGGAAACATATTTACCAACAAGAGCAACCTGAATCTTATGTTTTGGGTTCTTCCATGCATCAACCATAGCAATCCAGTCATCAAGATCAGGCTGTGGGCAATCCATATTCAGACATTCACAGGCTACGTTGGCAAGTTTTTCTTTTTCCATTGCCAGAGGTAACTCATAAAGAATATCCACATCAAGATTCTGAATGACACGTTTTTTCGGTACATTACAGAACTGAGCAATCTTGCTCTTAATGCTGTCATCCAGAGGAAGATCAGAACGGCAGACAAGAATATCCGGCTGGATACCCATTCCCTGTAATTCCTTTACACTGGCCTGTGTTGGTTTGGTTTTTAACTCACCGGAAGCTTTCAGATATGGGATTAAAGTAACGTGAATTAAAATACAGTTTTCATGTCCCACTTCATGCTGGAACTGACGAAGTGCCTCCAGGAAAGGCTGACTCTCAATATCACCGACAGTACCGCCAATTTCTATGATGGCAACCTCTGTTTCAGAGGCATCTTCATTATGATAAAAACGGCTCTTGATCTCGTTTGTTACGTGAGGGATGACCTGCACGGTATGTCCGCCGAAATCACCGCGACGTTCCTTGTTCAGAATACTCCAGTAAACCTTACCGGTTGTTACATTGGATTTTTTATTTAATTTTTCATCAATAAATCTTTCATAGTGACCTAAATCAAGATCAGTTTCTGCTCCATCATCTGTCACAAATACTTCACCATGCTGAATTGGATTCATGGTTCCAGGATCCATGTTGATATATGGATCAAATTTCTGGCTGGAAACTTTATAACCTCTTGCTTTTAAAAGACGTCCCAGAGAAGCTGCTGTAATTCCCTTACCTAAACCGGATACAACACCACCTGTGACGAACACGTATTTCACTGGCATGGATATTTCCTCCTGTCCTTTTTTACATTAATTATTTAATTATACTATAAGTCAATTCTTTTTTCCAGAGATAAGATAAGAAAAATAATGTCAAAAATAAGTGCCTGAAATCAAAGATTTTTATTATAAATGTTTAGTTGAAGTTTTTTAGGGTTTATGGGACAATAAAAAGGAATAATATCGAAAGAAGAAAGGAAGTTTTTATATATGAAAGAACCGGTACTCGTTGTTCTTGCAGCAGGAATGGGAAGCAGATATGGCGGATTAAAACAGATGGATCCTGTAGATAAAGAGGGACATGCTATTTTGGATTATTCCGTTTACGATGCCAAAAGAGCAGGATTTAAAAAAGTAGTATTTATTATCAAGCATGCCATCGAGAAGGATTTTATCCGACTGATCGGAAGTCGCATTGAACCATTTATGGAAGTGAATTATGTTTTTCAGGAACTTGATAAATTACCGGAAGGGTATACTGTGCCGGAAGGAAGAGAGAAACCGTTTGGAACCGGTCATGCGGTATTATGCTGTAAAGATGTGGTAGATGCTCCATTTGCTGTGATCAATGCGGATGATTATTATGGACCGAAGGCTTTTCAGGTATTGTATGATTATCTCACCCGTAATGAAGATGATGATAAATATCGTTATGTGATGGTAGGTTTTCATATTGAAAAGACGATTACGGAAAATGGACACGTGGCTAGAGGAATCTGTCAGGTGGATGAAGAACATTACCTTGTGGATATTACCGAGAGAACCCGCATTGAGAAAAAGGGAGATGGAGCAGCCTATACATTGGATGATGGAGAAACCTGGATTCCGATTCCGGATCAGACTCCGGTGTCCATGAATTGCTGGGGATTTAGTGAAGGCTTTTTAAAGGAACTGGAAGAGAGATTTCCTGTATTTTTAGAAAAAGAAATGGCAGCAAATCCTCTCAAATGTGAGTATTTCCTGCCGAGTGTCGTTTCCGATTTATTAAATGAGGAGAAGGCAACGGTAAAAGTTCTTGAATCAGAAGAAAAGTGGTATGGTGTCACTTATCAGGAAGATAAGAAGATGGTGATGGATGCCATTCAGTCTATGAAAGAACGGAACATATATCCGGAATATCTCTGGAAATAATGTATTAGTCCTCAGATTCCGGACTTAGTTTCTGATCAAGATCAATATGTTGATAAACCGGATCGCTGCTTGCTGAACGGATGGTATTCTGATAATGGGAAGGCGGCATTCCGGTTATTTTTTTAAATTGCTTTGAAAAATAATGGATGGAGGTATACCCTAAAGCACGGGCAGTATCGGTGAGATTCATTTTATCATCACGAATCATTTTTTTCGCAACACTGATTCTCATCTGACAGAAATATTCAATGGCACCAAGACCCGTCTGTTCCCGGAAAATACGCTGAAGGTGAGCTCGACCGATGGAAAATTCCTGACAGATCTGTTCAATACTGAGATGCTCGGTAATATGTTTCGCATAATAATCCGTAATACGATTTAACAGAATGGAGTCTGCCTTTGATAAAGGAGATAAAGCCGGCTCCTTTTCGGAAGGCGTGGAAGCAGATTGGCGCATCAGTGCGATCAGGAGCATTTCCAGATAACTTCGAATGAGCTGTTCTCCACCAAAAGGCTGGTTATATTTGCGCTCGAGAGTATAAACTCCGGAATCATCAATTCTTGCAAAAAAATTATTTTTTCCTTCTCCAGCCAGAAGAGAGAGAAGTTGCTGTTCTGTCTCTTTACAGGAAAGGACTCGATTACTAAGCAGATTCAGATGGGGAGAATCACAGTAAAATCCGCAGGAAAATAAAACCGGAGTCGTATTTTCTGTTCCTTTAAAAGAATAATATTCATTGGGTGCCTGTATAAACAATTGACCTTCTTTCAGTAGAAAAGGAGTATGATTTGTTTTGGAGGAAATAATTTCACAGCTTCCTTCCTCCACGTACAAAACTTTCCAATAATCATGATATTCACTTTTAAAAATAAAATCACTTTTGTATTCAAAGAAATGAATCGAAGTTACAGCGGTAACTTTAAATTCCTGTTTTAAATGTAACGCTTCAGGTGACATATCTTATTTCTCCTCTGTATATACTTGAACTATTTTATTCTATAATAAATCATCAAAAAAATCAATTTTTCTGCCCGTTGGTAAAAATTAATAAAGCCATCCCTTTGAGAAATGGCTGTAGTCTGTTATAATCAGATAAGAAAATGTTTTTGAAAAAGATTTTGGCGTGGGAGAGCAGTGTTGCTGTTGCCGGGCTCGCCCGCGAATCCTCTTGGAGATTCGCGATTTTAAATAAAATGAGGTGTGATGACAGATGATAACAATGGAAATCGGATTGATAGTGGCAGCGATTTTGCTTGTCTTTGGTGCTGTTCAGTGGAAATTGCAAAGTGGAAGGATCGATAATCAGAAAATTATTTTAGAATATGCAGAAAAAGTGACAGATGCCGAGTGTCGTCAGAGAGAAGAACAGAAGAAAAAAGAAAAAGAAGAAGAGGAGAAACAGAAGTATCGGACTTTTGGTCTTGATTTTATGATTACGCATGGTTCTGCGTTCGGAGGCTGCTCTGCCATTAATGTGGATGGAAGAAGAAGAAAAGGAATTGTCCCGCTGGATCATGTACTCATGTACGGAAAACATCCGTCAGGCAAAGAATTTACCTATTATATTGAAGAGCAGGGACTTGAAATATGTGCGGCTGATGAAAAGAATTGTCTGGTCGTTCGTTCCCGCACGACACCATTTGAAATCCGTGAGGCAGGAATGGGACGGGATCAGGGCGTTTGTGCAAAGTATGCGGTCATAAAACAGGATGTATTATATTATATTATTTTAGAGTCCAAGCATGAGCTTTCGATTAAAGCAACAAAAACATGTTAGAGGCGGAGGATAAAAATGCAGGAAACAAAAACCGTTAAAATAAAAAAATGTCCATACTGTTTTCGACAGATAGCCAATGATGATGTGGGGTTCCTTCTCAGGGCAGATGGAGCCAGATTTTTATCACCGGCCTTAAATGAGGTGGTATCACCGAAAACAGACCTTGCTTATTTGTATTTCTGGAACGCCATGGGAATTCCGGAAGAACAGGTTGATGCCAATCGAACATATATTGATAATCAGATTATGACAGAGTTAAATCAGGAGCTGACAGCGTCTGGCCATGATCTGGCTGTGAAACATTTTGACGTAGACAGTTACGGATATTCTTTTCATGTGGAGGAGGGGGCAGTGACCCTTTATTCCAACACCATGATTTGTCCGTTTTGTCACAATGAACTTCCACAGAATTTTTTCAAATATGATATGTTGATGATCGGTCTTGCCGGGAGCGTGGCTTCCGGAAAAACCGTGTATCTCTCATCATTGATGATGAATAGCTTCGATGTCATGCAGCGGGAGAATCTGACAGTGAGAAATGCCTGCGGAAATCCCAATGATGAATATCGGATGGAGATGGAACGGAATGCGGAGAGACTTCTTCGGTATGGAATATGTCCGGAGTCGACCAATAAGACTTTTCGCAAACCAATTTTTCTGGAGGTGACTTATCGGGTCAGTGAACAGGTGATTCATATGCTGACAGCCATCTATGATGTGGCCGGCGAATTGATTCGTGAAAGTGCCGGTGTTGGAAGAACCGGTTTTGTCCGTCATATGGATGGATATATTTGTCTGGTGGATCCCGCACAGATGCATCTGGAACATTCCTTTATTACCCAGAAGATACCTGATGAAGCCAGAGTCCTGGAAAAACTACATCTGATGACCAGGGAAGAACAGATTTCGATACAGCGAATGAGCAATGATCATGGGAAACAAGTGATGAATCAGGATGATTTCTTAAGAGAGCAGACGGTAAGTGATGAGTTCATTTATGAGAGAAAAGCAGATGCAATCCTGGATGCTCTTCGAACTGGAGTGGGAGATCATGAACTTGGACAGAAATATATGGCACTCACCATTGCAAAAAGTGATCTTCTGGAAGAACTGGGAGAGATTCGGGGATTTGCGGGAAGCAGCCTTTTATTTGAAAGAAATCGACCGGTTTACGGATTTATGGATATGGATCATCATTTCCTTAGGCAGGAAGTATTAAAACAGATCTTTGACCAGAAAGTGTTTCGATTGCAGAGAAATCTGGATGATTATAAAGAAAGCAGCCTTTTTGCTGTTTCGGCACTTGGATGTGAGACGGAAAATGTTCGTCTGGAAGAAGGAGAAGTGGCAAAAGCAGTGGGAAAGGTTCGTCCGATTCGGGTAGAAGAACCGATTCTATGGATGATTATGAAATATATGCAGGAAAGAGGGTGGCTGGAATGAAAACAGAGTATTTTAGGCATGAATATACCTGGTCAAATCATTGTATTACCGGGAATACGTTAGGATGGGGAATCACTGCTTCCACACTGAAAAAAGAGAAAAATAAGCTGAGGGAACTGGAAAAACTTGCATCATCGTTGGAACCTGACAGAGTCGACGGAATACCGGTGGAAGAATTGGTATACAGCCCTTCTTGTGGGTTTGTAAAAATGATTGGTCTGCCGTGTAAAGCCGGGGAAGATAATCGAAATAATAAAATCGTTTATTTATATCAGCCAGAGGATAAAAAAACGGATGCACCCAATGTATATCTTGCACCGGAACGCATTTGGAATCAGGGAGAAAAAGAATATCTTCCTCCTGCAGAGATTGAAAAGATGCAGGTTTCTCCTGAAAAAATATTGATAGAAATGAATTTGTATGACAGGCTGCCTGATTTTTTGCGGGTGGTCTTTCTGTGCTTGTTTGAGACAAAGCAGAGCCTTAATATTGTGGCACCTTCCTGGAAGAAGGAGGATTTTGCAGAAAAAGCAAGGAAACTCATGTATGTTATTCACACGATGCTACCTTCTCCGGTGCGAAAAAAAGCAGGATATGTCTCCTTTACGGAACAGCCCCTGCATCGCGTTCCCTTTTTCTTTTCAACAGCTGTTTGCGGGGATTCGTGTCTGAATCTGGATTCATTTGGGAAAGAATCAGGAGAACACTCTGAAAACAGGTTGGAAGAATATTTCTTCTACCATCTGGCAGAATTGTATGTGAAAAAAGATTCACTCTATGAGAAGTTTATGAAGAGAGCCTCTGATTATCTGAATTCCGATTCGGGCAGCAGCAATGAACTCAGTAAGCTGGAATGGATTTTTTATGGCATGTGTCAGGAAGCTGGAGGGGAATCCCTCGATAAAAGGATTCTCATGCCACGGATTCCGGAATTATTATACTGGTCTTCTAAGGATGCTGTTCTGGGACAAATCACAGAGAAAATCAGGGAGTTATTACATCGTGCCTCCTGGCAGAATGAAGAAGCAGAAGAATATGTTCATATCCTGCTGGAAGGATTCACCAAAAGAGCTCAGCAAGAAATCTGTGAAGAAGTTCAGTGGGTTCTTCAGAATCTCTTTTCCCGTTCACCGGATCAAAGAAGAGAAATCCTTTCTTTTATTCGTGAGAAAAACAGAATGGTATATGGTATTTTGATTTCTGCAAACTATGATCAGAAGGGAACCTTTTCCAATGAAATATTTGAAGAAAGTGTGCAGTCATTTGCCCAATTGAGTACGTATGTAAATGATCTGGAAAAATCAGGAATCCCGTCTCTTCTGAAAGATCAGATCATTATGGCGGGGATCCGGCTTCTTAATGAGAGACTCTTCGAAAAAGAAAGGTATGTTGTTTTTGACCGGATCATTGGACAATTGAAGAGAGAAGATCAATGGGCGGATATACTAAAAGACTTTGTGGAACAATTGGAAAAACAGGTGGATGGATTGGATGACCGGCAGTTGGAGACTGCCTGTTATGTAGAAGAGTTATTGGCAGGATATCGACCAAAGGAGGCAAAAGGAATTTTGATGGAAGAGAGGAAGAAAAGAACAAATCAGGAGATGCACGAAGAAGAGGAACAGGATGCAGTTCTTGTTGTTCCTGTGGAAGAGGAGGAAGAAGAATCCTTTCCGGAATTTTTACTTAGTATGATTCCACAGGGATTTCTTACGGGATGTTCTTTATATTTGTCTTCCTATTCCCTGATGATCGGTCACTGGAAGATTGCTCTTGGAATGGCAGGAATCTGGATCATCCTTATGCTGAATTATTATAGTATGATGTTATATAAAGAAAAAAGATATCCGTTCTGGAAAAATCTGGGCGGATGTGTGATTATGGGATATCTGATTGAGACCATTGCAACCATGATTCTTTCTCAAAAAATACGTTTGTATTATTTTATTATACTCGGAATCGCTACGGTTTTCGTACAGGCAGCAGGTATACTCCGAAAAAGGTTAAGAAAAGAGGAGCAGTAGATGAAGGGGAAGGAAAATACAGATTGGTTTCTGGAAGAAATAGAAGAGAAATTAGCTGGCGCCCGAAAGGATCGTATGCCATTTTCACACTTTTTGGAAGAAAAGATGGATCAGTTTGATTACAGCAATACTTCTCTTGCAAAAAAAGTATTTCACAGAGTAGAAAAAAAGGGGGAAGAAAGGGTTCGTTATGTGCCGGTAACAAGGCAGACCATCGGAGCCTGGCTGAAAGGTTCCATGCCCTCTTCCAGAGAAATCTATATTACTCTGGGGCTGGCATTCCACATGAATCTGGAAGAAATCAATTATATTTTACTGGAAACCTATATGGGATATGGTCTTTATTGTAAAAATATTGAAGATGCTTTGTGGATTGCTCTGATCAATGGCCTTTTTTCCATAGAGGACATGGAAGCTGTCAAAGCACAGATTGAAGATATTCTGGAAGAAACACAGGAATCAGAAAACAGAAGTCTGGCTACGATGGATTTATGGGTGATGCTTTCGGAAGTCCGGACGCTGGAAGAATTTTATCAGTTGGTCCGCAATTATAAAGACGAATTTCGGGATGGTGCGAAACGTTTCGGGCAGTGTCTGGAAGAAGTCATTGAAGAAGAATATGGATATTATGAGAAAGCGGCCTGGTTTTTAAGAGATATCGGATGTCTCCATTGCGAGGCGCAATTTTCGAAAATAAAGGCAGGAAAAGCGGTAGTGACCAGAGAGTGGCTGCTTCGTTTTTGTATCGCATTGCAGCCGTCTTATGAATCTATTGAGAAACTGCTGGCCAAAGCTCAGATGGAGCCGTTAGGCGTTACTCCTGTCGAAATCATCATCGAGATGATTGCAAGATACAAAGCAGATTCGGTGGCAGATAGTCAGAAGATATGGATCATGATTCAGACTGCGGCAGAAGAATTGCAAAAAAAAGGATATGAGATTGAAGAAGAATTATGCCGTAAATATGATTCTGTCTATGAGATTCCTCTGGAGCAAAAATGGTGGTTTTCGTATTGTATTGGAAGACAACTTCTGGACAATCAGAAAAAAAGAGAGTACGGGTATGAGAAGAATGGCTATTGCCGTTATGTGACAGTGGATAAAGTGCTTTTTGAAGATATGAACCGTAACAAAAAGAGTGCTGTTTTCAAAAAACATGCGTCTCAGCCGATGGAGAATATGAAAGAGAATTGGAAAGATAGGGAATATCAGAAAGTGCCTTCTCTTTCTATCCCAAAGGGATATCAGCCGGATTCTTTTGATCTGGAAAAATTTGAAGACTATTGTTATTTTAGAAAACCGAGTCGATTTTCCAAAGATTTTATTATGAATGATACGTATTTTTATTCTGCTTTGCTCTATTCAATCTGGACGGGAAAATGTCACAGAAAAGAGTGTGGGTTCCAGGAAAGCATGGATATGAGAAAAGAATTTGAGAAAAATAATATCAAAGCAGAAGGATTTCTGGAGGCAATTGAACACAATCTCAACGAACCTTCTGACCATAGTGAGATGCTTTCTATAGCTCATATAATAGAAATGCTTTGTGAATTTCGATATCGTTTGGAATTATCTCAATAAGGGAAACGTCAGTGGGATAAAACAGTAAAAATGAATAAAAACAAAATTTGAACGAGAATTTGAATTATGTTATGCTCCTGTTAAACAAAGGGTGACACGGCACAATGTGTGCTGTCACAAATGCCATGTAGAACAGGAGCTGATTTTATGTCTATTTTATCGCAGATTGGTGTTGTGATTTTAATTGTTTTCATTATTTTAATATTGATACGTTCCAATAAAAACCTGGAAGAGGTCGCAAAAGAAGGGGAACATTTTGTGGACGAATGGGATTTAAGGCAGCAGAGAAAAGCGGAAAGGCTGATTGAAAAAGAGGAGAAAAAGCATCAGAAAAAACTGTTTTTGAAAAAGAATACAGAAGCAGGGAATGACCATGATTTTGCGGAAGAGAATGAGGCAGAGGAAGAAATCAGTTATATGGAGTCCTTAGAGTCTGAAGATGAAGCAGAGGATAAAAAAGAGTTATTCTTTGAAGGAGATCATAAGATCATTTCTATGGATTCCTACAAAAATCCGGGGATTACGTTGGTGGAACTGGATGAAAATAATCAGGTAATTCGCCGGGTACGAGTGGATAAGTTGCCATTTACCATTGGAAGAAGTACCGAGAATCAACTTGTTCTTGATGATCTTTGTGTGGCAAGAAAACATTGTCGGATTGTGGAACGGGGAGGACAATTCATTCTTGAAGATGTGGGAACTGCCAATAAGCTTTTTGTCAATGGAAAAATGGAGGAATGGGTTGTGTTAGGCGATCAACTGAAAATCTATATCGGCAATGTAGAATTTCGTGTGGAAATGGGAGCAGAAAGAAGTCATCGGACACAGCTCTATCAGAATGCGGGAGAATATTATTATGAGTAGAATGGAAAAAAAGAAGATGACGTTTTCTCCAGAACGAATAAAATGGGAATTAGAGAGATCATTTTATTCCTTTAAAACCAGCCCTCTGTTGGCGATATGTCTGTTACAGGCAGGAGCATTTATTATTGTTCACGCAAAAGGGGCGGGTAAAATATATGGAGATATGTTTGGAATCCTTCTCGCGATCACCTTGACATCCTGGTTTCTGACTTCTGTCATACATGGAAATCAGAAAATACTCATATATACCCTGATTCTTTTAACCATTGGTACGATGCTGCAATGTATCATGAAACAGGAACAGATTTTAAAAAATCCGGAAATCTATCAGAAGGCGAACCCGGTGGCCGATCTGCAGATTCAGTATATGATCGGATTTTTGATGGCTGTGGCGGCAGCAGGGATTTATCTGAAATGGAAACAGATTTCTGAAATGAAAATGTGTCGTGTGATGACGGTCATTTCCATTGGAATTTCGATTCTTACTCTGGTTTTTGCAAAGAGTGTGGGGAATGTAAGAAACTGGATTCACATCGGAGGAATGTCCCTCCAGACGACAGAGCTTATTAAGATCCTTTATGTACTGATTGCAGCAGCTTTGCTGGGAACTTCAGAGAATCCTTCCAAAGGTCGCATTCGAACCTTTTATGGAATAAGCATGATCGAATTCCTTCTTCTAATGATGCAAAGTGAATTCGGAACATTATTACTGCTTATTATGGTTTTTCTTACCTTCGTTTTTTTGCTGATTCCAGATCTGAAAGTTTTTCTGAAAACCATTGGCGTGATGGGCATTCTGGTTGTTTGTACTATGGTGACGGGAATGCAGATACAGAAACTGGCCGATGCAAATGCAGCGGTAGCAGCTAACGGGCTGATAAAATTTTTCCTGTCGAATTACGGGAAAATATCCAATCGATTTGTGTACTGGCTCCATCCGGAAAAAGATCCCACAGGACTGGGATATCAGCTTTTAAAAGCAAAAGAATCCATTGTACTGGGAGGCTGGTTTGGAACATCCTCTGTGACAGATCTGCCGGTCAAAACCAGCGATCTTGTTTATCCGGCATTGATTCAACGATGTGGTATGATTTTTGCACTTCTTGTTTTTACTGTATTTATTCTCATGTGGCTGGAAGGAATGAGGCTTTTTGTGAGAAAACAGGACAGGTATCATCAGGCAGTGGGGGCCGGATTTGTATTTATGCTATTTGATCAGACACTAATCATCATCGGAGGCAGCACGGGCTTATGTCCTCTTACCGGAATCACACTTCCGTTTATTTCCAGAGGAGGGAGTTCCCTGATGGTTAGTTTTACGATGGTTGGATTTCTGCTGGCCGTTTCCAGCAATGTAAAATGGAAAGGAACCGAAAACAATGAAAAAGATGAATTTTTTAAAGAGAGCGCAGGTATTACAAAGTGTTTCGCTCATTTGTGTCATCTTCATGATCATATCTCTCATCCGGATTTCCGCACTGTTGCCAGGAGTATCGGAGGAGGCAGACAAGCAGAAGACAAAAGCAAAAGAACAGACTTATGAAAAAGAGTATGTACGAGGAAGTATTTTAGATCGGAATGGAAATCCACTGGCATGGTCAGAAACGCCTGGCGGTAAAAGAAATTATTACTATTCGAAATCTCTTTCTAATTTGACGGGATATTGGTCAAAAATATACGGTACCTATGGGCTTGAGAATACATTTAATTCGGTGCTGGTTCACAGTGCATCTTCGAAAGAGGAAAAGAGGGGAGCGGACGTGACGCTCACTATAGATCGGGAATTGCAGGAAGAAGCATATCAGGCTATTTCTGATTTTACAGGTTCCGTGACCGTACTGAATGCTAAAACCGGTGAGATACTGGCCCTTGCATCCTCACCGTCATTTAATGTGTCAGCACTGGAGGAGGATTGGGAAAAAATCAGTCAGAAAGAAGGCGTATTCTATTCCAATGCCTACCAGAATCCTGTAGTGCCGGGATCGGTGTTTAAACTGGTTACTTCCAAAGGAATTCTGGAAAATGGATTGGATAAAGAAAAGGTGGAAGACAACGGGAAATTGGTCATCAATGGACAGACAATCCGAAATTACAATGGGAATGCCTATGGAACGATTTCATTTGAAGAAGGATTTGTGAAGTCTTCCAATGTTTATTTTATGGATCGTGCTTTAAAGATGGGAGGGAAAGCTCTGGAGGAGACAGCGGAAAGTTTTCTTCTGGGACAGGATATTCCCCTTGATTTTACCACATTAAAATCGACCTTTGATCTTGGGAATTATGAAGAAAATGTGGTGGCGGCAACGGCCTTTGGACAGGGAGAAACATTGATAACCCCACTTCATATGGCGATGATTACACAAAGTATTGCCAATGGAGGTAAAATGCAAAAACCGTACCTGATTCAATCTGTTGCAAATGGAAAAGGAAAAATGCTGCAGGAAGGGAAATCAGAACTTTTGACCAAAACGATGAATAAAAGTACTGCAAAAAAAATAAGTGAAGTTATGACTCTGGCTGGAGAGTCTTATGGATTGAAAACAATTGGTGAGAAAAACTGGAAGATTGCTGCAAAGACCGGTACGGCGGAGAGAGGAGACGGAACCAATAATGCATGGCTGGTCACCTTTGCTCCCGCAGATGCCCCACAATATGTTATTGTAGTAAATCGATTAAAGACAGAAAATATCGGAAAGACGCTCGCACCGATAGCAGAAGAATTATATGAAACTCTCCTTGATCATGATTGAAAATTCTTCCAGGGATAATCCTTCCGGTGGATTTTTCCCTGTTTCAAGCAGACGAAGAATTCTGGAAGAAAGAGATGATACGGATACTGCCTGGGATTCCATAAGCGCACAGGCCAGATACGTGATTTCCTGCACTAACATTTGGCGGCCTTTCAAATGGGGAAACAAATCATAAGAAAAACGCAGGGAATAGGAAGGATTCGGATTGCGCAAAAAATAGTAACAATAGGTAAAGTCAACCAGAGTGAGTTGCAGATTATTCTGTTGCCGGGATATAATTAAGTTAGATGGATTTAAATCTGTGTACAAAATTCCATGATCGAGCAGATAGGAGAGAACGTCAGTTATCTTACAAAGAATCTCTCCCAATTCCTGCAGCTCATACTGTTTGAATTCCTGCTCCGGATGAACAGAACAATCTTCCATACAAAGAGTTAAGAAGTCTCCGGAAAGACCTGGGAACCTGAACTGTTCTTCCAGTCCATAATAGACAGGAATCGAGGGATGTTTCAATGTTTTCAATGTATGATATTCATCACAAAAAGCCTGTTTTGCAGATAAATCTTTTGGTATAATACCCTTAAGGATATAGCGGTGACGATCGTCACAGGCTTTGTAAAGAACAATGTCTCTTTTCTTTTGATAGAACTGCATCGATGAAAATGTATGTGGAAACATCAGAAACCTCCTGTCAGACTTTACGGAATCTTCGATTCAGTGTATCATAAAGAAAAGAATTAATCAACTTGGGAAGAGAAGTATATGTTTCAAAAAGGAGGGCAAATTGTGGCTTTCTATTATTCCAGTGAAATAAATAAACGATCAGTCAATGAGGACAGTTACTGTAATATGGAGATTCGAATGAACCACGAAGCAGCTGTCAGTGCCATGGTGGTGGCAGATGGGATGGGAGGTTTGTCTGCCGGAAAAAAATATTCAGAAAGAGCGGTTCATCTGTGGTATGAAGAACTGATGAAAACAGTTATGGGAGATGGATTTCGAGATGGTACTCTCTCTCAGCAGATTGATACATTGCTGGATTTTTCCAGGCAGATTTTTCAAAAAATAAACCGGGAGTTATATCAGAAAGGAATGGATGCCGGTGTGAAAGGCGGTACGACTCTTTCTGCGGCCATTCATTTCTGGGATACCTGGATGATTGCCAACTGTGGGGACAGTCCGATTTATATTATGAAAAACGGCACACTTTCTCTCGCCAGTGAAATTCAGAATGTGGCCAGCCAGATGGTGAAGAAAGGCGTAGCAAAAGAGGGGAGTGCTCTCTTTTATCAGAACAAAAATCGTCTTACGGAATATCTGGGCAAAAGAGAGGAAGTCCATCCGTGCTGTGTGAGAATCAGTGATAACGATCTCGATAGCCTTCTGATCGGTTCCGATGGTGCTTTTGGAGATTTGTCGGATAAACAGATCGAGCAGATTTTTAATCAGCCAAAAGAGCCCCAGAATCTCTTGCAGGATTTATTTGAACAGGCAAGAAATGGCGGTGAGGAAGATAATCAGACCGCAGTTCTTTATATAGAAGACAAAAAAATGGAAGAAGATACCTTTCATATGAATTTTTATGGAGATTTAAAATTAGAGGACTCTTTCCAGAATTCAATGATTCCTTTCTGTTCTTATACAGAAGTAGAATCCGATAAGAAAAATTCCCGATTGAAAGAAAAACTGATACACCACTGGATGGGAGGAAAAGACGAATGAATTGCTACTTCGCAGAGGGAGAAACCTTTACCTGGATTCGGGACAGAGATCGCAGAGAAAAAAATCTGATTATTTCTCTGCGCATGTTAAAGGAGAAACACCGCAGTGGAAATAAACAGGCGATGATTGCAGAAGATATCCGTACAGGGAAGAAGTATTTTGTAAAGGTTCTCTTCTGCAATGACCTTGAGCAGATTTATGTGGAAAAAGAAAGTAAGGTACAGTTGTATTCCCCGTATATTATTCGAATTTACGGAGGAATGCTGGATGAGAAAAAACGAAGATTTATTACTCTGGTGGAATATATTGAGGAAAATGATCTGTCAGATCTGATTCGTAATCATGGTCTTGATGGAAATACCTGGAATGAAAAAATGAAGATATGCCATAAAATTGCTCTTAAGTTTTTATATGGAATCGATCATTATATGTCCATGTACTGGCAGGATCCCATTGTTCACCGGGATTTAAAACCGGAGAATATTCTGGCATCTCCGGATGGAGAAACGGTAAAGATCATTGATTTTGATTGGGTTCATCTCCATGATTCCAACGTGACAGTGATGCTTCGAAGAGAACAGAAAGGTACGCCGGGATATGCGGATCCAAGATATTGGAACAGCTACATTTGCCGCAAAGAAATGGATATATATTCTGCCGGTCTGGTGCTGTATTTCCTTTATACCGGAAGACATCATTTCCATGGAAATGATGAATTACAAAGATATATGGTGGGAGACGGCTATGCCTATGAATTGAAAGATATGCCGGGTGTTGATGAGCCTCTGAAAAAAATAATTGCCAAAATGATTGCCAGAGAAGAAGAACGGTACAATGATATCCGGGAAGTGATTGCGGATATGGAAACATATTTAAAAGAAGGAATGAAGATGCCCAAACTTCCAGAACTTCTCCGGGAAGAAGAACAAAGAGATACGATACGTTTTTCTTATAAAATTGGTGATGTAAAATACAGTCCTTATGTAAAAAATTACCGTTTTATACCGATTGAATTTGGGAAAAGGCAGGAAAGAAGCCAGAATGGAAGAATGAGTGGACATATTTTATCTTTTTATCGAATTGGTGATGAGATGAAAAAAGTGATTCTTCAGGAAGATTGCCATGTGATAAGGGAAAAAGAGAGTGGAAGAGTCTGTGAAGGAGATTGTTATTCCTATGCCGGTACTCAAATCGAAGTCTTACAGATTAAAAAAGTTCGATGAAACAACAGTGAACAGTCAGGAGGAAAACATGAACGAGAGATGGAATCCTGAGATTCCCTTGAATCTGCAGGAAAAATTTATAAAAGAGAAAGAACAGGCATTTACGTTATATCTTGATTTTGTAGTAGATGGCACCGCATCAATGTATTCTGTATTTCCTGCAGTTTATTATGCGGCGGCACATTTCCTGGAATGTCTGCAGAAATATGAAGTTTATCCCCAGGTTGGGCTTACGGTATTGAGAAATGAGCAAAATGGTGAGGAGACAGAGAGAGTCCTTTTTGAGGGAAAGAATTATTTTACCGGAGAGATTTCTGTTTTTCTGAAAAAATTAAAAGGAATTCAGCTTTATGGCGGTGGCAGTGATGGAAAAGAATCTGTGCATACGGCCATTTCCAAATCTCTGGAAAAGTTTCCGGTTGTCGGCCGTAACCGGGCGGTTTTTGTTTTTACAGATGCCTACGGAAGTAATGATTATGAAGAGTATCTTACACATCCTCTGGGACAGGTGATTTTTTTCTGCACAGACGAATTAAGTGAAGAAGATTTTCGGTTCTGTTTCATCCGACCGGATGGAGATCTGGATGAAGAAGCCTCTCCTATGTTTTTGGATTTTGAAAAGATTTTGAAGCCAATGAGTACAGAGTTTTTGGATAATATTGTAAAACCACTGAAAGATTTGATGAAAGGAGTTTCCATTGGTGCTTGAGCATAAAAATGAACGAGAAAGAATGGGGACGGTGGACATGGTTTCCGGTACAAAAAAAGATTTGTTTCAAAAGGAACATCCGGTTGTAAGAGAGCTCAGAAAAATTCCCGGAATATTAATGGAAGAAGATATTTGCAGAATGCCTTCTTCCTGTATTTCTTTAAAGGATCTTTTTGCCAGAAAACAGATGGATACCTGCCATGTGGACTGTCTGATTTTATATAAAATAGCTCGTAATCTGCTAAAGATAATCACCGGATTATCACGAAGTCAGATTTTTCCGGGGATTATCAGTCTGGAAGATATTTATGTGGATATGAAACAGAACAATTATCCGGTGTATCTTCTCCATCCGGACAAATTTCAGATCCTGAATTTTGAGCAGGATTATGAATGGTATCCCGAAGATGAGAGAATCTTTGGAGATATTCCATTATTTGACAGGAATACACAGCTTAAGGCAGATAATCGCCTGATTTATAAAATTTTGATTGCCAGTGTAAAAGGGAACGTAAAAATTCCTCCTAAAATGACGGAAGCCGATTATTCGGATCTTTTTTATAAAGCTCTTCCGGATGAATGGAAGCAGATTTTTGAAAAAGAAGAGCCAGCCGGATATGGGAAAATGCAGGAATTGTTGGATCAATGCATCGAGATGGAAGAGGCCTTTGCCAGAAAGGCAAAGCAGAGTCTGGATGAAAAAGCGAGAAAAGAAGCAGGAGAACAGTTACAGGAGACAACGGTTGTTTCTTATGGGAAACATGATAAAAAAAGAGTATATTGTATGATAGTTCTGCTTCGCACAGAACAAAAAGAAGCAAGAAAGATGAGTCAGATGTTATATCAGACGCAAGATGAACTGGAGACAGAATGTCGATTATCCGGAAGAGATTGTTATCAGGCCTTTGTTTTTGGAGACGGGGTGGTGACAGCGAAAGATTTTGTACTGTGTTCTCCAGGTTTTCGCGGTCAATGTCAGCAGCAGATTAAAGAATATTCCGCAGGAGAAGCATTAATCATTGCAGCTGATATGATGGAAGAATCGATGAGATATCAGCCGGAAAGTGAATTCAGAATGTATATCCTAGTGGATGGAAGTTTGAAAAATGACCGGTTATTTCAATCTTCTCTTCTCAGATTGAAAGCGAGAAAAGAAGAAGGAATGAAATTATATCTGGTTTGTGCCAGAGGAGATTCCTGTGAAGCTTCTCATCATTTATATAAATTGACTGGAAAAGAGGAAAAAACATATGTTGATCAAAGCAATCCATCGTTTTCATAAAAAAACGGAAGAACAGTATCGCCAGGAAGAAGAAAAAAATATGGAACCCTGGAAAAAGAAAGTGATGGAGCTTCACGAGAAATCAGATTTTGTGTTTTACTATGATGATTATGAAGTGGAAACGGATAAAATCTCTGTTTTTTCGATTCGGGGAGAAGTGGTAAAGGGAACCCGCAAAAAAGGAGATCTGGTATATTTATATGATGGACAGGCACAGCTTCTGGGACAGGGAGAAATCCTCACTGATCCGGAGGAAAAAGAAATAAAACATCTCGGCATCATCAAGACCAAAAAAAATGAATTACTCCTGAAAATAACAGGAGTATATGGGGTTAATGAGAGCCTTTTAAAGGGAAAAAATCTTTCTGTAACCCTTCAGAAGCTGCTCCTTTCTTTATCAATTCTCTCTGATCGGAAAATGCTCTGATTATCTTTTGCTAAGGGAAGAGAGATTATTTTTTCAGAAAAGAAGAAAGAAGTTCTGTGATATCTTTGTTTTCGCCATTTCCTTTGGAAGCAAAATCCAGAAGCATTTTTAATTTTTCATTATTGGGAGCAATATCTTCGTTGTTATTCATCATGGAACTTAAGAGGAAAAACAACGAAGGATCCGAGAATATGTCAGAAGAGGAAGATTCTCTGGCACCTCTCGCATCGGCAGAGTGTTCCTGGCTTTTCACAAGTTCCGGGTGACTTGCAATAATTTGCTGATAGGTCTGATACATTTTCGAAAAATGAATCATATTGAGGAGTGAGTCAATCTGTTTTGCTTTCTCTTCAGAAACGGAATGACGGAGAGAGCGCAAGACAGATTCGATGTCACCGGCCTGTTCCTCAAATCCACAGGCTTTTAAGTATGGCTCATCATCAAAGCAGGACAGAATTTTCTGTATTTCCATAAATTTGATGCGAAGAGCCAACACGCGGCCGAGAGGTGGAGGACAATAAGGAATGATTCCGTCAAGAATGGTGATATTGTCATCATAAAGCAGACGGGAAAGGGGAGAATTGGATTCTGAAAAAGTAGTAGTCATAGCAGCCTCCTGATTATAATTATTGAAACGAAAGAAGAGAAAATTCATATATTAAAGTATGCAGGCGTAATGCCCTGTATTTCTACACCATCATATGAAAAGGAAGGTGGATTTATGAATGAAAATCTGATTTTTGAGGGAAATACGATCTATGAACTGGATCCGATCTGTATGGATCAGAAAGAACATCGGGTGGAACGGACGGAAAAAGAATCTGATTTTTATGAACAAAAAGAAGAACAATACTCTTCGGTAAGTGTATCTTCTGATAGAAACCGGATTATTTTCGCAGCAGTCTTCTTGTTTCTTTGCAAAGGATGTCTGCATTTATGAGGGAGAAAATTTCACGGAGCATTTTGAATGATAAGTAAGATTTCTTTCCCATAGAGAAAAGGCGGCAGAGCCGTGTGCCCTGTCGCCTCTTCCTTATATAAAGAAATCTGTTCTAAAGAAAGGATTAAGAACTCTCCGGATGATAATGAAAAATCAGCAGCAACCGCAGCCAAATCCATTGCCATTGCAGCAGGAAAGGATAAGAATCAGCCAGATAATGCTTTCGCATCCACATCCATCATTGCGGCCTCCGCGTCCGAATCCGTTTCCATTGCAGCAGAATAAAAGAATTAAAATCAACCAGAAGCAGTTGGAGAAATTACCGCAATCACATACGTCATTACAGGAATTCTGGCAGTTTGTAGCAGCTAAATCACTCATTTGATTTACCTCCATGATTTATTTACAGTTTATAGTATGCCGCCTCCTGTAAAAGTTTCCAAAATGAAAAGAAAGAAAAAATAGAAGGATGAAAGAGGCAAAAATTCATATATAAAGGATATTAAAAAGTTTAATTCGATTTTTTTGCAAAAAAATGAAGAAATGACTTGTTTTTTATTCAACAATAGAATACAATAGGGTTTGTTGTAAAAAATGAAATATTATTGAGTATAAATTGCATTATAATCCAATGATATATGATGCATCGTATTATTATCTTGGAAAAGAAATCACACAGGAGGAATTAGGATGAAACCATATAAAGAGTTAAGCAGAGAAGAATTACTCGAGTTACAGAAACAGTTACAGGCAGAATATGAAGAGGAGAAGGCAAAGGGATTAAATCTGGATATTTCCAGAGGGAAACCAAGTAAAGCGCAGCTTGATCTGTCCATGTCAATGCTGGATGTGTTGAACAGCGGTTCTGATCTTTCTGCTGAGGATGGCACAGATGTCAGAAACTATGGTGGACTGGAAGGAATCCCGGAAGCCAGAAAGCTTATGGGAGACGTGATGGAAGTAGATCCGTCTCAGGTTATCGTATTTGGTAATTCCAGTTTAAATATTATGTATGATTGTATTGCCCGCTCTGTATTATTCGGAGTGATGGGATCTACTCCATGGAGTAAGCTCGATAAAGTAAAATTCCTCTGTCCGGTTCCTGGTTATGACAGACATTTTGGTATCACAGAACAGTTCGGATTTGAGATGATCAATATTCCGATGCTGGAAGATTGTCCGGATATGGATATGGTGGAAGAATACGTGAACAATGACCCGACTGTAAAAGGAATCTGGTGTGTTCCATTATATGCGAATCCATCAGGAACGGTTTACTCTGATGAGGTAGTGAAGCGTTTTGCAAACCTGAAACCGGCAGCAGAAGATTTCAGAATATACTGGGATAATGCTTATGCCATCCACCATTTATATGATGAAAAACAGGGAAAACTTTTAAATATTATTGAGGAATGTGCGAAAGCAGGTAATCCGGATATAGTTTACGAGTTCTGCTCCACTTCAAAAGTGACGTTTTCCGGTGCCGGAATTGCAGCCATGGCATCTTCTCCTGCCAATATTGCAGATGTTAAATCAAAACTGAAATGGTCCACGATCGGATTTGATAAGATCAATCAGCTTCGCCACGTGAGATTTTTCAAAGATTTTGATGGCCTTAAGGAACATATGAAGCTTCATGCTGCGATCATTCGTCCGAAATTCCAGGCACTTCTTGAGAAGATGGATGAGGAACTTGGCAATCTGGGAATCGCATCCTGGACCAATCCTTTAGGCGGATACTTCATTTCCTTCAATGCCATGGAAGGCTGTGCAAAGAAGATTGTGGCAAAATGTAAAGAGGCAGGTCTTGTTATGACCGGTGCCGGTGCAGCATTCCCATATGGAAATGACCCACAGGATTCCAACATTCGAATTGCTCCGACCATGCCTTCACCGGAAGAATTGAGTCTGGCAGCAGAGTTGTTTGTAACCTGTGTCAAACTTGTCAGTGTTGAAAAATTACTGGAAGCATAAAAAAGAAAAACTTGAAACAAAAGAAGGATTGCTGTAAGATATATTATTAGATAGTTATGGCATCTTAATGAGATGAGAGGATAAATACAAATAGCCACGTGTTATTTGTATTTATCCTTTTTGTGCGAAAGGAATGATATTAATTATGGAACATATGACGATAAAAGATATTCTTGCAGCGACAGGAGGAACCCTCCTGTGTGGAGATGAAAATAAAGAAATCAGGGAGTTTTCCATTGATTCCAGAACGGGAAATGAAGAAAGTATTTTTGTGCCGATCATCGGAGAGAGGGTAGATGCCCATCGATTTATCGACAGCGCGCTTGCAATCAACGGAGCAACTTTTACTTCCGAACACGATACTGCAGAGGGAGAAAAACCATGGATTCGTGTGGAGGATACGGTGAAAGCCATGCAGCAGGTGGGAACCTGCTACCGGGATCGTCTGAACCTTCCGGTCGTAGCTGTAACAGGAAGTGTGGGAAAGACAACAACCAGGGAGATGATCGCTGCTGCACTTTCTGCAGAGAAAAATGTATTTCAGACACTGGGCAACCAAAACAGCCAGGTGGGAGTCCCTTTAACATTATCACATATGACAAAAGAGCATGAAGCGGCTGTTTTGGAAATCGGAATGAGCGAACGGGGACAGATTGAAACGCTCACCAACATGATTCGACCGAATATTGCGGTAGTAACTATGATTGGAGTGAGTCATATTGCACAGCTCAAATCTCAGGAGAACATTTGCCAGGAAAAAATGGATATCATAAAGGGCCTTTCTGATGATGGGATGATTTTCTTAAATGGTGATGATCCATTTCTGGTTCGTTATCGTGGAAAGTTAGAGAAGAAAACGTTATTTTATGGAATGAGTGAAGATTGTGATTACAGAGCCAAAGAAATTCGAAATGAAGGCGGAAGAACGCATTTTGTATTTTGTTGCAATGATATCGAAATGAATGTGGTTCTGGGAACCATGGGCGAGCATAATGTGAGAAATGCACTGGTTGCCCTTGGTGTAGCTCATCAGATGGGAGTGAATCTGGAAAAAGCTGCATTAAAACTTACAGAATTCCACGGACAGAGACAGCAGCTGATACGTTGCGACAGATGTTTGCTGATTGATGATACTTATAATGCCAGTCCGGATTCCATGAGAGCAAGCGTTCATGTACTGGCGTCTATGGAGGATGTGAAAGGAAGAAAAATTGCGGCACTTTCTGACATGCTGGAACTGGGAAAAAATGAAAAAGATTATCATTTTGAAGTAGGTGAATTTATTGCCGGTGAATCGGTCGATGAAGTGGTTGTATTCGGAGAATTATCTGATGAGATTCTGAATGGAATCCGCTCCAAAACGGATAAAATACTACTTACCAAAGTGGAAAGCAGGGAAGCCATGACTCGTTATCTTCTGGAAAATATCACTCCGGAGGATGTTGTCTTGCTGAAAGCTTCCAATGGAATGAAACTCAACGAAGTCGCAAAAGCGATTCAGCAGTGATTATCTTCGTAGATAATTTGTAGTGTAGAGTGTAGAAAAAGAGGTTTGGAATGAACAAACAAACATATAATGCAAATAGTATTGCTGTTTTAGAAGGGCTGGAAGCGGTGCGTAAGCGTCCGGGAATGTATATCGGAAGTGTGTCTACCAAAGGACTTAACCATCTGATCTATGAGATTGTGGACAACTCCGTTGACGAACATCTGGCAGGATATTGTCATAATATTCAGGTAATCTTGGATGAAGACGGAACCGCAACTATTTCAGATGATGGAAGGGGAATTCCTGTCGGAATCAATGAAAAGACCGGTCTGTCCGCTGTGGAGGTGGTATTTACCATGCTCCATGCCGGGGGTAAATTTGGTACAGGCGGATATAAGATTTCCGGTGGTCTCCACGGGGTTGGTGCTTCTGTTGTTAACGCCTTGTCTGTGTGGCTTGAAGTGAAAATTCAGTCAGACGGAAAAGTATACCAGCAAATGTATGAAAGAGGAAAACCGGTAGCGCCTCTGGAAGTCATTGGAAAATGCAGGAAAGATTGTACCGGAACAACCGTCACCTTTTTGCCGGATGGAGAAATATTTGACCGCACTTATTTTAAGGCAGAATCAATCAAAAGCCGACTGCATGAAACCGCTTATCTGAATCCGGGCCTGTCAATTACCTTTGAGAATAGAAGACCGGGAGAAGAAGAGACTGTGGCCTTTCATGAAGAAGAAGGGCTGAAGGCTTATGTGGAAGATCTGAATAAAGGAAAAGCTGCAGTCAGTGAAGTCGTATATTTTAAGAGAAAAGTAGAAGAGATAGAAGTCGAAGTGGCCTTCCAGTATGTGGATGAATTTCAGGAAGTGATTCTGGGATTCTGTAATAATATTTGTACCATGGAAGGCGGAACACACATTACCGGTTTTAAGACCAAATTTACATCCGTTATGAATCAATATGCCAGAGAAATCGGTGTTTTGAAAGAAAAGGATCATAATTTTACCGGTGCTGATGTGAGAAATGGAATGACGGCAGTACTTTCCATCAAGCATAAGGAACCGAGATTTGAAGGACAAACCAAAACAAAACTGGATAATCCGGATGCGGGAAAAGCAGTCAGTGAAGTCCTTGGGGAAGAGTTGGTTTTATATTATGATAGAAATCTGGAAGAATTAAAACGGGTTTTATCCTGTGCTGAGAAATCTGCGAAGATTCGTAAGGCAGAAGAGAAAGCCAGAACCAACCTGATCAGCAAATCAAAATTTTCGATTGATACCAATGGAAAACTGGCTAATTGCGAGAGCAGGAAGCCGGAAGAATGTGAGGTATTTATCGTGGAGGGAGATTCTGCCGGCGGTTCTGCCAAAACTGCCAGAAATCGAAGAACCCAGGCAATCCTTCCGATTCGTGGAAAGATTCTGAATGTGGAGAAGGCATCCATGGATAAAGTACTTGCCAATGCAGAAATTAAGACCATGATTCACACCTTTGGCTGTGGTTTTTCCGAAGGGTATGGAAATGATTTTGATATCAGCAAGCTGCGCTATCATAAAATTGTCATCATGACCGATGCCGATGTGGATGGTGCCCATATTGCTACATTGCTTTTGACCTTTTTCTATCGTTTCATGCCGGATCTGATCCATCACGGTCACATTTATCTGGCTACGCCGCCTTTATATAAGGCTGTGCCGAAACGGGGAAAAGAAGAGTATTTGTATGATGATAAGGCGCTGGAACGATATCGGAAGACCCATAAAGGTTCTTTTATTTTGCAGCGATTTAAAGGTCTTGGTGAGATGGACGCAGAACAGCTTTGGGAGACTACCCTGAATCCGGAAACGAGAATCTTAAAACAGGTGGAAATCGAGGATGGACGTCTGGCTTCGGAAGTTACCTCCATGCTTATGGGCAGCGAAGTACCGCCGAGAAGAGAGTTCATACACAGTCATGCGAAGGATGCTGACCTTGATATATAATAATTGGAGGAAACAATGTCAGAACAGATTATAAAAACAGAATTTTCGGACGTGATGCAGAAATCCTATATCGATTATGCCATGAGCGTCATATGTCAGAGAGCTCTGCCGGATGTGAGGGATGGCCTGAAGCCTGTTCAGAGAAGAGTCCTCTATGCCATGCAGGAGCTTGGCTTAAATGCCGATAAACCTCACAGAAAATCGGCTCGTATCGTCGGGGACACCATGGGTAAATATCATCCCCACGGGGACAGTTCCATCTATGAAGCCCTTGTTGTCATGGAACAGGAATTTAAGAAGGGGATGCCTCTGGTGGATGGCCATGGAAATTTTGGCTCCATCGAAGGAGACGGAGCCGCAGCCATGCGTTATACGGAGGCAAAGCTCCAGAAATTTACTCAGGATGTATACCTGGCGGATATGGACAAAGATGTGGTTGATTTCCGACCGAACTTTGATGAGACAGAGAAAGAGCCGGAGGTATTGCCGGTTAGGGTACCAAATCTGCTGATCAATGGTGCGGAAGGAATTGCTGTCGGTATGACTACAAGCATTCCGCCTCATAACCTGGGAGAAGTCATTGATGGTGTGATGGCTTATATGGATAAACCGGAAATCACCACAGAAGAATTGATGGAATATGTGAAGGGACCGGATTTCCCTACAGGAGGACTTGTGGTTAATCAAAAAGATCTCCTGGCCATTTATGAAAGTGGAAGCGGAAAAATTAAACTTCGGGGAAAAGTATATCTGGAGAAGGGAAAGCGAAAATCCGACAGGGATAAACTGGTCATTTCAGAGATTCCATATACCATGATTGGTGCTAATATTGGCAAATTCATTTCTGATGTGGTTGGTCTGATCGAGAATAAAAAAACTACAGATATTGTAGATATTGCAAATGAATCTTCTAAAGAAGGAATCCGTATCGTATTGGAGCTTCGAAAAAATGCAGATGTGGAGCGACTGAAAAATCTTCTTTACAAAAAGACCCGTCTGGAAGACACTTTTGGAGTAAATATGCTGGCCATTGCCGACGGAAAGCCGGAACTCCTTGGACTGAAAGATATTATTCGCCTCCACACTGATTTTCATTATGAAGTAGTCACCAGAAAATACCGCACTCTTTTAGACAGGCTTCTGGTGCAAAAGGAGATTAAAGAAGGTCTCATTCAGGCCTGTGATATCATCGATCTTATCATAGAAATTCTGCGTGGAAGCAAAAATCTGGCAGAAGCCAAGGCCTGCCTCATCAGTGGAGATATAGGAAACATTAATTTCAAGACCCAGAAATCTAAAAAAGCAGCGTCGAAATTATCTTTCACAGAACGTCAGGCAACGGCAATCCTTGAGATGCGCCTTTATCGCCTGATTGGTCTTGAAATGATGGCATTGCAGGAAGAGTATGCAGAAATTCTTAAAAAGATCAGGGAGTATGAGGATATTCTTAACAATCCTGCCTCCATGAAGAAAGCTATCAAAAAAGACCTTCAGAAAATTAAAAAAGAATATGGATTTGAGAGAAAAACTGTGCTGGAAAATGCAAAGGCAGCGGTTGTTGTGGAAGAAGCCGTGGAAGAACGGGAAGTTGTATTTGTGATGGACCGTTTCGGATATGGCAAACTTCTCGAAAAAAATATTTATGAGAGAAATAAAGAAACAGTGACCGAAGAATACAAGACAATTCTGCCTTGTATGAACACAGATAAGCTTTGCATTTTTACCCAGAACGGTATCATGCATCAGATTAAAGTGCAGGATATTCCGGCGGGACGTCTCCGGGAAAAGGGAGTTCCCCTTGATAACATTGGAAACTATGACAGTCGGAATGAACAGATCTTGAATATTGTGTCGGACCGAACATTGAAAGATCGGAGCCTTCTTTTTGTGACAGCCACATCCATGACCAAAATTGTTGATGGAAATGAATTTATTGTACAAAAGAAAACAGTTGCTTCCACCAAATTAAATAAAGGAGATCAGCTGGTTGCAGTGAAAGTATTGGAACCGGGACAAGAAGAAAGTGGTAACACCTGTATTGTTCTTCAAAGTGAAGAAGGGTATTTCCTGCGATTCTCTCTTAAAGAAGTGACAAGAAAGAAGAAAAATGCCTTGGGAATCCGGGGGATGAGTTTGAGAGAAGATGACCAGGTTCGTCATGTTTATCTGACGGAAGGTGCATCCGGAGATTCTATCATTTATAAAGAAAAGGAACTTGTATTCCAGAAAATAAAGATTATGTCCAGAGACAGTCGAGGAGTAAAAGTTCGAAGATAGTTGGGAGGACAGAAGGTGCGGTGAGAGGAGATAGATTGTAGCACAAACTGCTGATTATATGGAAAGAGTGCAGAGTTTCATTCTATTACCATTTCTCAGCCGACTTCGTAGCGGGTTTATGGAAGTTTTTTCTGCCTGTCTTGGTCATTGTCTTAATAACCGTTCGGGTGAGGTGGAAGAAAACTTCCATAACCGCTCTGGTCGGCGTCTATTAATAAATCACAACCGGGAAGCCGGCATCGACATATTTGTAAATGATAGCGGCTGTGGAATATGGAAGATTCACACATCCATGAGATCCATTGGATTTATAAATAGATCCACCAAAACTGTCTCTCCATGTGGCATCGTGAAGTCCCTGGTTTCCATTAAACGGCATCCAGTAAGTTACCTTAGATTCATAAGAGCTGCCGTTGGAGTTTAATCCCGTTAACACATCCGGACTTTTCTTATAGGTGATGGAATAAACACCGGTGTATGTCTCATGGCCAAGATTAGGATTACCCGTTACAACAGAAGAATTCACTTTACATTCTCCATCGATATAGAGCCAGATTTCCTGACGGGAAATACTGACTTCCACGTAAGAATCTCCAATATCATCTTTTGCAGAATTACGGCATTGAGCAGTATAAGAGTATACTGGTTCTCTGGAAACATCTTTACCGCTTTTCAGATTTTTAATCAGCTTTTCTTTTTCTTTATCATAATAAATCTTCCATCCATAGTCTCCGCCATATGCGTTAATAGTCTGACCGGATGAAGTCTTAAAGTCACGGGCAGCCCCCATGGTATTAAATTTTTTGCCGAGATCACTGACATAATCACCGACTTTTTCCTTGTTGATAGTGACTTTGAAATCATCAGAAATATCAATCCAATCTTTTGTGGTGTTATAATCCAGAGTTTCTGTTGTATATTTGAAATCATAGGTAATCGTACCGTGGGTATACAGGTTAGCGTCACTGAGAGCCTGCTGAACTACCTCATCTTTCTCATAATAAGAAGGTAATTTGTATAAATCTTCTTTTTCAAGATCGATTGTTGTAACACAGGTAGCGAGATCTGTACCAATCAGTTCAATTAATTTCTTTTTCTTAACTGTGTTCCCAAGAACCTCAGGAACGATTTCAAATTGCGTATCCCCGGCTTTTATGTATGCATCCTCGGGAGCCACTACATTTTCTTTTGCAAAGCATTCCAGATTATCGACGACGGATTCGAGTTTTGCTTCATCATAAGTGACATTGAGAAGAATGGTATAGTTTTCTTTTCCGAAGAAATCGGTAAACCACAACCATGGATTCAGGGAAGCTTTCAAATCTTTAATTTGTGTGCCGATATCAATGACGGCATCTACATCCTGAGGATCGATGATTTCCTTTCTCTCTTTTTCTGTGATAAGAATCTTATGAGATGCAAAATCCTGTGTGAAGGTCTGTTCTGCTTCTTCCACAGTCATACCGCCAAGACGGGTACCGTTTACAGAAATATTATGGTGAAAATGATCCTTATAATGATAGACACCGGCACCATAGATAATCACAACAAAGGCTGCGATGGCGCTGGCAATACATTTTTTCTGAAAAGAAGAGAGTTTCTTTTTGGCAATGCGTCGGGATTGTCGTGTTGTTTCCGTATTTATATTATCATTTTGTTTTTTCTTTTTCATGAACTTTTCCTTTCTAGTGAAGTCTGTCAGTTTATTCTGTTTTTAAGTTCCCTATTTTCCAAACAGTCACTATTATAGTATATTTGAAAAGAAAATGATACTGTATAAATCTTAAAAAACTGTTAATTCTTTGTGATGAAATTAAGGAACTCTGTAATTTCTTCCGGACTTCGTTTGCTCAGATTGGAATTATGGAACCGGGAGTCAAGGGTGACATCTTTCCCGAACCATTCAGGTGCTTCATAGGAATTGGCACTTTCCATATCCGGAAATTCAATTTCTGCCATGATAAATCCCTCATAAACACCATGAAATACATCCAGTTCAATCAGATATCCATGGGATTCAGGGATTTTGTAACGAGTTTTTTCTATATTAATACCATCTTTTTTATTCAAAAGATGGAGAAAACTTTCTTTCGAGATTGGCATTTCCACTTCTTCACGAGCAAGAAGTCCTTGTGACTTTAATGTAAGGATATGATTTTGGTTTTTTTTGCGAATACGAATGACTGGATCTGTGGAAATATATGCCTGGGAAATATCATCGTGGGGATAGGTGTCCAGTTTTTCAGGTAGATTTTTGATTAAATACTTGCGTTCTATTTCCATAAATATACCTCTTTTCTTTCAAGTTTATTAACAGTATACTCTATTTTGTTTTGTTTGGAAAGCAGGAGAAAAAAGATAAATTGAGACAAAGAACATAATTTCGTGAAAAAAATATGACTTATCTTGATTAATGTTCCTGTTTGGGCTACAATTAAAGTTAAGTATTTTGACACAGGAGGTTTCTTTATGAATTTAGTATATGTTTTTTGTGCAGATGGATTTGAAGAAGTGGAAGGCTTAACGGCTGTCGATTTATTAAGAAGAGCAGAATTTGAGGTAAAGACGGTTTCTATTATGGGACAAAAACAGGTGACAGGTTCTCATCAGATTACCATAGAGACAGATATGTTGTTCGAAGATATAAAGGAAGAAGCAGATTTGCTTGTTCTTCCAGGTGGATTGCCGGGAACCAACTATCTCCGGAAACATGAAGGATTGGAAGAATTGCTGAAGAAACAGTATGAGCGAGAAGGCTGGATTGCAGCAATCTGTGCGGCTCCGTCGGTATTTGCAGGTCTGGGATTTTTAAAGGGACGAAAAGCCACGAGTTATCCGGGCTGCGTTGACAGCACAGAGTGCGGATGTTATGTGGAAGAGTCTGTGGCAGTAGATGGTCATGTAATCACCAGCAGGGGTGTTGGTACAGCGATTGATTTTGCACTTCGATTGATTGAGGAATTAAAGGGCAAAGAAAAGGCAGATCAGATTGCCTCCTCGATTTTATATCGATAGTGGGGAGGCATAGATGAATCAACAGAACCAGATTGGATTATTAGGACAATTTAAGATTGCCTGTTTCCAACCGAGAAAATACAAAACGCTTTTGGAGAAAAAAACAGCAGGACATATCCGGTACTTTGTGGTATTCTTTTTGTTTCTTATGCTGATTAATGCGATTGTTCCTTTTGCCGCATGGTATCTCAGTGTGGGAGGTTTTGAGAATCTCTTTTTAAATCGAGTACCGGAATTTAAGCTGGAAAATGGAACCATGATTATGGAATCTCCGATTTCATTTGATATTGGAGGTGTTTTGCAGGTAAAGGTTAACTCGGACAAAGAATCTTTCGATGCAAAGGATTTTGACGAACTTTATCAGGAAGAATTTCTGATCAGCAAAAATAATATCATGATAAAAGTCGGTGGACAGATGACGAATGTCGAGCTCAGCTCAATAAAGGATATGACGATGACCAATCAGGATTTGGTGGAACTTATCCCTTATATTGACGGAATGCTTGTCATCTATTTCCTGATGTCACTCTTATCTGAGATGATACAGTATATTATCATGGCTCTGGCTTTTGGATTGTTCTGCCGAGCCGGTGTGAAGGCAAAAGATGGAAGATTTTTATCCATAAAAGAGGCTTTTATCATTAGTATGTATGCAAAATCATTGTTTGCGATTGTATCTGGCTTAAATTTCTGTCTGGGATATCTGATCAGCAGTTTTTGGATGATGATGATTTCAGTGGCTGGAACAATTGATTATATTTATCGGGCTGAACTGTGGTTATTACAGCCGGAGCCAGGCAAATAGTGCTATATGATTTGCGATTGAAGTTTTGATTATAATGGTAACAGGGAAGGGAGAAGCATATGTCTAAAGTAATTACAGTGACGGGCGGAAGCCGAAGCGGAAAGAGTGTGTTGGCAGAACAGAAAGCAGTAGAATATGGAGGAAGAAGTGTTCTCTACCTGGCAACAGCGATTCCAACCGATGAAGATATGAAAGAAAGAATTCGTATTCATCAGGCAAGAAGAGATCCGGAGTGGGGGACTTATGAAGGATATCGTTCTTTGGGTGAGGTGGTAAAAAATACCGAAAAAGATACTATTTTACTGGATTGTATCACAGTGCTCATCACCAATATTTTATTCGAAGAAGAAAGAAATTTTGATGAGATTACAAATAAAGAAATCGAGGATCTGGAAGCACAGGTCATGATGGAATTAAGTGATGTGATCAAAGGTGCCAGAGATGGAAATAAAACCCTGATTCTTGTGACAAATGAATTGGGTATGTCCGTTGTGCCGGCATATCGTCTGGGAAGGATTTTCAGTGATATGGCAGGAAAAGCCAATCAGTTTATTGCTTCTCTCAGTGATGAAGTTTACATTTCCATCAGTGGAATTCCATTGCGTTTGAAATAATAAGGGGACGATATGAAGAAAAAGAAAGGAATGGGTATTTTATCCTGGTTGATTCTTATTCTATGTCTGGTGATAGCAGGTTTTTCCGCATGGAAACTCTGGGGATATTATCAGAAATATCATAATGGAGAAAAAGAATATGAACAATTAACAGAGTATGTGAAGGAAAATACAGAAAATGTGGAAGAATCGGAGAAGGAAGAGCAGAAAGATTCCTGTCCGATTACGGTGGATTTTGAGGCTCTTTCCCAGATTAACAGTGATGTGGTGGGGTGGATTTATATACCTGATTCAGAGATAAATTATCCAATCGTGCAGAATCCGGATAATGAATATTATCTGAACCATACTTTTGAAGGAAAGGATAATTTTACCGGAGCAATTTTTCTTGATTCCCTCTGTCAACCTGATTTCTCGTCAGATAACAGTATCGTGTATGGACACAACCTGAAAACAGGAGTGATGTTTGGAACTCTCAAAAAAATGTATGACATTGATTATAATAAAGAGGCCGATTATCGCGAGCATCCGGTGATTTGGATTCTGACCCCTGAAGAGAATATGGAATATCGTATTTTTGCGGCAAGAGAGATCAGTGCACGGAATGATACCGATGTTTATATGGTTGAGGCAGGAATAGAAAACGAATATGCTGATTTCCTGAATGAGCAGAAAGAGAAGTCTGCATATATAACGGACACGGAATTGGATGAAACAGAGCCGATGCTTACCCTGTCTACCTGTACTTCCAGTTCAGAAGACGGGCGATTTGTGGTACAGGCAATTCGGATTCAGAAGGTGGCACCTTGAGAACAAGAATATCCATAAAGAAAGGAAAAATGATGTGGAAAAACATATGGAATCCATCAAACCGTAAGGTTTTGTGCTGTAATATCGTTACAGCATTGATATTAAATCTATTCCTGGAATATATGGAGAGAAAATCCTTAGATGGACTGATGCAATTTATCAATGATAGAACCTTTGTTTTTTTATTTAATGCATTGATCATTTTCATGTTTTTGTCTGTCGTTTTTGTTGCCAGAAAGAAATTATTCACCTATTCCCTGATTTCTGCCGGATGGTTTCTGGTCGGACTTGTGAACGGCATTGTACTTAATGATAGAAAAACTCCTTTTACAGCAGTAGATTTAACGCTTGCAAAGTCAATTCTTCCAATATTGCAAAGCTATCTGGAATTATGGCAGATTGTGGGAGCAGTTCTTCTTATTATTGCAGGAGTTATTGCACTGGTGTGTCTGTATTTGTATTCACCGGTTGCTAAGAAGTCTTTTGATATGAAGACGAATGCCTGCCTTGTCATGCTTATGTTGGCTCTTTTTTTCGGAGTTACATATGTAGGAGTCGGAAGAGGCCAGCTGATCAGTGATTTTGATAACCTGATTGCCGGATACAAAGACTATGGAGTTGCCTATGGATTTTGCGTGACCGCAATGGATACCGGAATTGATCGACCTATCGAGTATTCTAAGGATCGTGTGAATAAAGTTAACAAAAAGATGCAAAAGAAACTGGAAGAAAGTAATGTGAAATCAGCGGATAAAGAAGAAAGACATCCGAATATCATCTTTATTCAGCTGGAGTCGTTTTTCGATCTTTCTACAGTAAAAGATCTCCAGGTTTCCGAAGATCCGATTCCGACCTTTCATAAGATTCAGGAAGAATATACTTCCGGTATGCTGAAAGTACCGGTGTACGGAGCAGGAACTATTAATACAGAGTTTGAAGTAATTACGGGAATGAATGTCAAGTATTTTGGAACAGGAGAATATCCGTATCGAAGCGTTCTTCAGAATAAAACCTGTGACAGTGTCGCTTACTGGCTGAAAGAATTCTCTTATGAAACCAGTGTCATTCATAACAATAATGCTTCCTTTTACGACAGAGACCATGTATTTTCCAATCTTGGTTTTGATAACTTCATTACTATAGAGAATATGAATGTAAAAAGTACAAACGAAGCAGGATGGGCGAAAGATGAGATATTGACCCAATACATCATGGACACTCTGGAAAAGACAACTTCCAGTGATCTGATTTATACGATTTCTGTACAAGGACATGGGGATTATCCGTCCTCATCGCAGGAAGATGCCCAGATCAAAGTGACCGGAGAAGGATTTTCTGAGTCCTATCTCAATCAGCTCACTTATTATGTGAATCAGACAAGAGAAATGGATGATTTCCTGAAAGGTCTGTTGGAACTCTTAAGTGAGTACGACGAAGATACCATGGTGATCGCTTACGGTGATCATCTGCCGGGAATGGACTTTGAGAATGCAGATCTGGAATGCGGAAATAAATATGAAACACCATATTTCATCTGGGATAATTTTGGATATAATAAAGCAAATAAAAACAAAGAATCAGGAGATCTGTCAGCATATCAGCTTGCATCCAAGGTCCTCGGTGAGGTCAATATTCAAAATGGTGTGCTAAATCAATACCATCAGACTATGACAGATTCTAAAAATTATCAAAAAAATCTGAAACTGCTTGAATATGATATGCTCTATGGAGCAGATTTTAGCAGGGCAGATATTGATCCACTCGAACCGACAGATATTTGTTTCAGTTTAAATCCGGTGAAGATAGAATCCGTCAAACAAAACGGAAAGAAATATCTGTTGCTGGGAGAAAATTTTAATGAATACAGCAGAGTATACGTTAACGGTATTCAGGTAAACGCAACAAAGAAGAGCAATAAAGTACTGGAAATCAGTGCCGGTTCTGTCAAAGACGGGGACGAGATTACCGTACATCAGGTGAGCAAAACCAATGAGAATATTACTCTGAATCAATCAGATGTGTATGAATTTTATTTGAAAAATGTGAGACCATTATATAAAGAAAGGGCTGTCGCACCAAATAAAGCGCAGCTTTCAGAATAACAATTCGGAAACCGTTCCATTACATTTATATGACCATGCACGTACTTCGGTCTGAATAGTCTTTGTTCGTGCAATGTCATGGTGCTATGTAATGGAACGGTTTCCTTTTTCGCTTGTAATAATTGTAAAGAAAAATAACTTATGATAAAATATATAAAAATGGAACCAGAGTTCGTTTGTTTTTTACAAGAGGGGGGAGGAGAATATGAATGATTTTACAAGAAACAAGAAAAAGGTTCGAAAAGGGGATGTTGTTTTTTTTATTCTGATTCTTATTCTGGCATTGGGGGGTGTCAGAAAAGATGTCCATGCAGCTAATGATACCACTGCACCATTCATTACGAAGATAAATGTAGATACAAAATCTGTGAAAGGATTATACGAGCTTGTTACTATGACAGTAGATGTAGAGGAAAGTGAAACAGGTGTGGCCTTTATTGAAGCTATGTTTTATCACAAGGAAGGAAGAGTGACCTACCATGCAACAGTTACCGAAAGATTTGATACGGGAAAGACAACAGGTACAATCACTTTTCGTTCACAGTTGTTATCCACTATTATCGGTGAGCATTGTCTCGGAACTATTACAATCGAAGATCATGCCGGTAACAGAAGAGTTTATAATAATGGAACCGGGAGCGAACCTCAGTTTTCGTCATATGATGATTTATGGATAAAAGATTCAAAAGGATATTATTTACAGGATGATTCCAATGCAGCAAATCATTGCTACAGTACAGGAAATCGAGTAGTAAATGTGCTTTCTTCAGATGGAAGTTCTCTGCCACAACCAACGTCACTTAATATAAAAAGCAGTAACGTTGATAAAGGTGGAAAAATAAGTTTTGAAATAATAATGGAAAAAGCAGAGAAAGTAACTCAGATACAACTAGATTTCGAGAATCAGCAAAGGTCTGGTATAACGGATCTGCTTCTCTATTCGAAGGGGTCAAATGTGAGCAACAATAATGGTACTTTTTCTGTCAGCGGTAACAGAATAACAGGGGTTATAAATATTCCGTATGATATGCCGTCCGGTCTGTATACGGTTAGTACGTTACAGATGATAAATAAAAATGGAAATAAAGTATATGGATCAGAGGGGGATAATAGTTATCTTACGGATGGAATCAATCGGTGCCAGTTAACTGGAGCAACCAGAGTCCAGGTCAACTCGGATGGTGACGATGATGCACCACATGTTACGGGAATAAAGATATTGAATAATCCTGTGAAA
This sequence comes from Lachnospiraceae bacterium, assembly GCA_028721415.1. Classification (GTDB taxonomy): domain Bacteria; phylum Bacillota; class Clostridia; order Lachnospirales; family Lachnospiraceae; genus Anaerobutyricum. Next base: position 39,645 of record JAQYIU010000114.1, read on the forward strand.
AAACCAGGGGTAATGAAAATCCAGATTTCAGCACAAGATAACAGAGCGATAAAGTCGATTGAAATCTTCACAAAGGAAGAGAGAGAGCCGATCCGTGCATTTATGACGGAAAAGAAATATTCAAAGCCGGTAGCAAATTTCACCTCAATTTTTTCTATTCCGGTATCAACTAGTGCCACAAATGGGAAATATGTCATTACCTTAATCCGGATCAAAGATGTATCAGGAAATACTAGAGATTACCAAAACATAATGGATTCAGAAAATGAAAAAGGAATTATTCAGGGGGTAAATCGTGACGAAAAAGGATATTATCTGTGCGCTTATCAGGATGGAGTGGAGGAAAGGGCATATTTCACAGGCAGTCCATTTATCACCGTAGAAGATGAATTTGATGTGGCTTTTAATGTAGGATTATCTAATTCAAGATTAATGACCTGTATCAATAATATGAAAGAAGGATATGCCGGTAAAATTCGTATTGAGGGTTCGAAAAAAGTGGATGCATCTGTATTCAGTGCCATACAGGGAAAAGATAAAACTTTGATTTTTTATAACAGCAATTATCAATGGATTTTCCATGGAAAAGACATCAATACTCCAAAAACGGTTAATCTGGATATCAATTTCCGTGTGGAAGATGGAGCTGAATATGGTACAACAGGAAAAGTGCTGCAGATTAACTTTGCAAAAAATGGAACTTTACCGGGAAAGGCAAATATTCGGATTAAGTCTGATTATACAAGAGCTATATATAACCTGACAAATAATCTTTATCTCTACTATTGCAATAATAATAATGATCAATTGGAATTGGAAGGTAACAGTGATATAAATTATTATCTGGATGATTCAGATAGTTGGTGCAGTTTTTATATTACACATAATTCAAAATTTATCACAACAGGAAAGAAATTAAAAAATACTGCGTTGCCGAAGTCGAAAGGAACAAAATTTAAGGTAAAAGGGAATATATATCGAGTTCTTGGAAAATGCCAGGTTGAATTTGTAAAATCAGCAAATAAAAAAGTGAAAAAACTGGTTATCCCAAATACAATCAAATATAAAAAAGTGACTTATAAAGTTACAGGAATTGCTTCAAAAGCATGCTATGGTTGCAAAAAAATGAAAAGTGTTTCCATCGGAAGTAATATTGAAAAAATTGGAACAAAGGCACTTTATAATACAAAATTACTTTCCCAAATTGTGATCAAGACTAAATATCTGAAATCAAAAAATGTGGGAAGTAAAGCCTTTAAAGGTGTTCCATCGAAAGCAACAATTAAAGTGCCGAAAAAAATGTTTAAAAAATATAAAAAGTTGTTGAGGGCAAAAGGGGTATCGAAGCAAGTAAAAATAAAATATTACAAATAAGTATTTTTCAAATATATAGAGATGATAAAAACAGGTGCTGGAGACTTCCGGCACCTGTTTCAATTATATATCTTAGTTATCTATTATTCTCGATAAACGCCTTTGCATATTCGATAAATTTAAGAGTTGCGGGCGATGCCATCTTTCGGGAGGAAAGAGCAATGCCCAGTTCTCTGGTGGCAAAGGGTTCCAGAGGGAGAGTGACCACGGAGGCGTCATAGTGATCAAGCACCAGTTTGGGCAGGATGCTGATACCCAGATTGCAGGCCACCATGGAGATGATGGTGGAGTCGTCCTTGGCGGAATATTGAATATCCGGTTCGATATGGTAGTTATCCAATGTTCTGTGGATATCGATATCGGTACCAAGGGCAGAGATGACAAAAGTTTTACCGTTGAATTCTTTCAAAGGATAGGCACTGATGCCTGTGGTATCGAAATCCGGTGGTAAAACAGCCAGAAGAGGATCTTCTTTCAAAGGAATCCACTCAAAGTCTTCGTTGAAACAGGAACTTAAGAAGCCCAGATCGACTTCATGGTTATCAATCCAGCGGATAATATCTTCATTTCCTCCTTCCTTAAAGTGAATTTTAATAGAAGGAAAATCATTTTTGAATTGGTGGATGATATGAGGCAGCCACTGTCTTGAGATACTGGAGTAGGTTCCGATGTTCAAGGTTCCCTGATGGAGATTATGAAGGGACAGGATTGTCTGGTTCAGATTCTCCTGGCACTGAACCATCTGAGCGATGTAAGGGTGTACTTCCTTTCCGGCGGCGGTGAGAAATGCTCCATTTCTGTTACGATAAAACAGATTAAGATTCATTTCCTGTTCCAGACGTTTTAGGGTATGGCTGATACCGGACTGGGTATAGCCCAGAGCTTCTGCCGCTTTAGAAAGATTTTGTTGTTTGGCTACTTCAAGAAATATGATATATCGGTTCAGATCCATGGGTACCTTCCTTTATTCTGACAACATACATGAAAGATTGTCATATATTACGAAATTATTATGAATAACTGTCGCTTTACGTGTGAATAAATTCTAGTATAATTAATTTTATAGTTTTTATCAAGAAAAAAAGACAAAATACAACAGGAGGAAAAAAGTATGTCAGGCACAACAATTGCGATTTTAATTGCATTTGCGGCGTATCTTTTGTTTATGATTTTCATTGGCGTCTGGTCCATGAAAAAGACAACAGGCGCTGATGATTATTTTTTGGGAGGAAGAGGATTATCCGGCCCCGTTGCAGCATTATCGGCACAGGCATCGGATATGAGCGGATGGCTTCTGATGGGGCTTCCGGGTTCTGTATATGCGCTGGGAACAGGACAGGCATGGATTGCTATCGGTCTTGGACTTGGTACTATTATTAACTGGCTGGTTATTGCAAGGCCTCTTCGTTCTTATACAATTGTAGCGAATAATTCCATGACATTACCGGAATTTTTTGGAAACCGTTATCATGATGATAAAAAGATTCTGCTTGGAATCTCATCTGCAATCATTGTCATCTTCTTTTTGGTTTACACGGCTTCTGCATTGGCTTCCGGTGGAAAATTATTTAATACGGTGTTTGGGATTGATTATCATACAGCATTACTGATTGGTGCAGCGGTTATTTTGATTTATACCTTTATGGGAGGTTTCCTCGCTGTATGTACAACAGACTTTGTGCAGGGATCGATGATGCTGGTTGCACTGCTGGTGGTTCCAATTATTGCATGGGGATATGTGAGTGGATCCTTTTCCGATCTTCTGGCTCAAACCGGTGTGAATTCCGCTCATTATCTGAGTCTTACCTATAATGGGGATCATCCAATTACACTGGTAGAGATTCTCTCCAACCTTGCATGGGGACTGGGATATTGTGGTATGCCTCATATTTTAATCCGTTTTATGGCAATTAAAAATGAGAAGGAATTAAAGAAATCTTCTGCCATTGCTATTATATGGGTAGTGATTTCCCTTGCGCTTGCCGTTGTGATCGGTCTGGTGGGAAGAGCATTCCTGTTACCGGAGATTTTAGGAGAGACAGCAGGTGCACCTTCTACAGAATCTGTATTTATTGAGATGATAAAGAAGGTATTCATGGAAATTCTGCCACTTCCGTTTGTAGGTGGATTGTTCCTCTGTGGAATTCTTGCAGCTATCATGTCAACGGCGGATTCACAGCTTCTGGTATGTTCTTCTTCCGTATCTGCGGATATTTATAAAGATATTTTCCATCCGGAGGCTTCCGATGAAAAAGTATTAAAGATTGGTCGTCTGGTTACAATTATTGTGGCAGTTCTCGCAATTTTCATTGCATGGAATCCGGACAGTTCCATCATGGCTCTGGTTTCTGATGCATGGGCAGGTCTTGGTTCTGCCTTCGGACCACTGGTAGTTATGAGCCTTTTCTGGAAGAGAACCAATCTTCCAGGTGCTATTGCCGGTCTTATTTCCGGAGCAGCAACGGTTCTGATCTGGGATTATCTTCCAATCATGGGAGGACAGACCATCGGAGTAGCAACAGGATTATATTCTCTGTTGGTTGGATTTATTGTGAGTCTTTTCTGTATCGTTGTGGTAAGCCTTCTGACAAAAGCACCAGAACAGTCTATTCTGGATGAGTTTGACGCATACAAAAATTTTAAAGAGAATTAAACAGATTTTACAATTTTGATAAAATGCACGAAAGACGAGATTCCATATGTAGGATCTCGTCTTTTCGCATAAAATATAAGTTACAGATTTTATTACAGATTTTAATAGTGTAACAGCCAAAGCATAATTTGACGTTTCGAGGATAAATCGCTATAATGAAAATAAAAGAGGCAGGAAAGAAAAGCACATATTTTTACGGGAGGAAAAACAATGACATATGAAGAGGTAATGAAACAGGCAAGAGAGAATCTTGGACCATATTGTAAAGCATGTCCGGTCTGTAACGGACGTACCTGTAAAAATCAGATTCCGGGGCCGGGAGCCAAAGGAATAGGGGATGTGGCAATTCGGAATTATGAACAGTGGCAGAAGATTCGTGTGAATATGGACACAATCTGTGAGAATGTGGAACCGGATACGAAATTAGAATTATTTGGACAGGAATTCGCTTATCCATTTTTTGCAGGACCGGTTGGAGCCATGAAACTTCATTATGGAGATAAATATGATGATGAAGCTTATAATCAGATTCTGGTGTCTGTCTGTGCAGAGAATGGAATTGCAGCTTTTACCGGAGATGGAACCAATCCGGCGGTTTTTGAGGCGGCTGCCCGTGCGATAAAGGAAAATAATGGTCGGGGGATTCCGACGGTGAAACCATGGAACATGGAAACGATTCAAGAGAAGATGGAATTGGTTGTAGACAGCGGGGCATCCATGGTTGCCATGGATATTGATGCAGCGGGACTTCCATTTTTGAAAAATATGACACCGCCGGCCGGAAGTAAGACTGTGGAAGAACTGGCTCAGATTATCAGTGATGCAGAGATTCCTTTTATTGTGAAGGGAATTATGACAGTGAAAGGGGCTAAAAAGGCTTACGAGGCAGGTGCTTCTGCTATCGTGGTTTCTAATCATGGAGGAAGAGTCCTTGACCAGACACCGGCTACAGCGGAAGTGCTCGAAGAGATAGCTGACTGGAATGAGGGAAGAATGAAAATTCTGGTAGATGGCGGAATCCGAACTGGAATTGATGTGTTTAAAGCTCTGGCTCTCGGAGCAGATGGGGTGCTGATTGCAAGGCCATTTGTTCAGGTAGTATACGGCGGTCAGGAAGAAGGAGTTCGGCTCTATATTGAGAAATTGGCAGCAGAACTCAAAGATACTATGGCGATGTGCGGTGCAAGAGACCTTAAGAGCATCAACCGCAAGATGATAAGAAAATAATCGTCTGTTGAACAGGAGCGGAGGATTTACCCGATGAATATGACAGTATAAGAAGAACAGCGGAGGAGAACATGAAGAAAAAAACAATGATTTTTGATCTGGACGGCACATTGCTGGATACCCTGGAGGATTTGAAAAACAGTGTAAACTATGCCTTGGAAATGACTGGGAATCCAATTCGTACGTTGGATGAGATCCGGCAGTTCGTGGGCAATGGAATTCTGCTTTTGATGGAGCGGGCAGTGCCGGGCGGTCGTGAGAATCCTTCATTTGATAAAGCATTAGCGTTTTTCAAGGAGCATTATGGCGTTCATTGTAATGACCTTACCAAACCTTATGAAGGGATTATGGATTTAATTCAGGTATTAAAAGAAAATGGAATCAAGATGGCAATTGTGTCGAATAAGGCAGATTTTGCAGTAAAAGAGCTCAGTGAGATTTATTTTAAAGGGATGATCCCTGTTGCAATCGGCGAGAAAGAAAGTGAGGGGATTCGGAAGAAACCTGCTCCTGATACAGTTTTGCAGGCATTGAATGAACTGGGCAGCAGCATTGAGGATGCAGTTTATGTCGGAGATTCCGAAGTGGATCTGGAGACAGCGAACAATTGCGGAATGGACTACATTTTATGTGAATGGGGATTCCGGGAGAGAAGTTTTCTGGAAGAAAAAGGCGGAAAAGTGTTTGTCAGCCATCCTTCCGAAATTTTGAAAGTCATTCAATCCTAATAAGTAAAAAAATTATAATTTTATATTTGAATACAAACATTTCCATTATATTTGTCCTTACTTTGGAGATAATAGGATTACGGTAAACAAAAGCTTTTGATGATTTTCCAACAGAGAAGATCGTACCGATGAAATATACTGTAACTGTTATGAAAGAAGAAAGCCATCCGGATGCTTTGATTTATGGAGGTAAAACCAATGGCAAGCAACAAAAGTTCAGGATCAAACCAGGTGGAAGTACCAGAAGCAAGAGATGCAATGGACCGTTTCAAAATGGAAGTGGCAAGTGAACTTGGCGTAGATTTAAAACCGGGTTATAACGGAGATATCACTGCGAAGGAAGCCGGTTCCATCGGTGGAGAGATGGTTCGTAAGATGATTAAGAGACAGGAAGAGGAAATGGCTGGAAGAGGTAAATAATTACTGATAATCAAGTGATTATTCAAAAAGGACAGACATTTACAGACCGCAGTACCAAAAGAGGAACAATCATTGGGACTGCGGTCTCTTTTATGTTTTGATTTATGTTTGTTTTTAAATATTCCGGAAAAATGGTATGGACAGCTTTTATTCTTCATGCTATAATACTAAAATGTGTTTTCATATAAATTAGAAAAACAAAACTGATGCTTATGACGCTTCGGAAGTGCCGAAAAGGGGATTCCGGCGTGAGGAAAAGAGACCTCAATCAGTTATAATAAGGAACATATTATTCAAGGAGGATATGTGATGAGTGTACAGGTTGAAAAATTAGAACATAATATGGTGAAATTGACCATCGAAGTGGAAGCTGCGGAATTTGATGCTGCAACAAAGAGAGCATATAATAAGAAGAAATCTTCTTTCAATCTCCCAGGATTCCGTAAAGGCAAAGTGCCGATGAATGTGATTGAAAAAACATACGGTGCTGGTGTTTTCTACGAGGATGCAGCCAATGACATTATGCCAAAAGCATACGCAGATGCTCTTGATGAAGCAGGAATCGACGTTGTTTCCCGTCCGGAAATCGATGTTACAAAAATCGGCAAAGGTGAAAGCTTTGTTTTCACAGCTACAGTAGCTGTAAAACCGGAAGTAACATTAGGACAGTACAAAGGTCTTGAAGTTCAGAAAGATTCTGTAGAAGTTACAGAGGAAGAAGTGGAAGCAGAACTGAAGAAAGCACAGGAACAGAACGCAAGAGAGATTACTGTGGAAGACAGAGCTGTAAAAGAAGGCGATGTGATCACTCTGGATTACGCAGGAACAATTGATGGTGTTCCATTTGATGGCGGAACAGCTTCCAGCCAGAAACTGGAGATTGGTTCCCATTCCTTTATCGATACTTTTGAAGATCAGTTAGTTGGTCTTAATATCGGTGACGAAAAAGACGTGGAAGTTACTTTCCCAGAAGAATATCATGCACCGGAACTGGCAGGCAAACCTGCAACATTCCATGTAAAAGTTCTTGGTATCACAGAGAAACAGCTTCCTGAGATTGACGATGATTTCGCACAGGATACAACAGAGTTTGATTCTCTGGAAGAATACAAAGCCGATGTGAGAGCTAAATTAGAGAAATCCAAAGAAGATCAGGCAAAATCCGCTATGCAGAATGTATTGGTTGAAAAAGCTGTAGAGGGCGCAACCATGGACATTCCGGATGCTATGATTGACTCTCAGGTTGAGCAGATGGTTGATGAGTTCAAACAGAGAGTAAGCTACCAGGGTATTTCCTTCGAGCAGTATTTACAGTTCACCGGCCAGAATCTGGAAGCTTTAGAGGAATCCATGAGACCGGAAGCAGTGAAAAGAATTCAGGGAAGCCTTGTACTGGAAGCTATCGTTGCAGCAGAATCTATCGAAGCAACTGATGAAGACCTGAATAAAGAGATGGAAAAAATGGCTTCCATGTATCAGATGGATGTGGAACAGATCGCTTCTTTCATCCAGGATGAACAGAAAGAAAATATGAAAAAAGATATTGCTATCCAGAAAGCAGTGGAATTCCTTGCAGCAGAAGCAAATGTAACAGAAGCATCTGATGAACTTGATTTTGAAGCTGAGTAAACCTATTTTTTATAACCGATAAGAATGTTTGACTCAGTTTCCAGTAAAATCTTGTAGAACTGGAGGATAATATGAGTTTAGTACCTTATGTCGTTGAACAGACCAGCCACGGGGAGAGATCTTACGATATTTATTCCCGTTTGTTAAAAGACAGAATTATTATTCTGGGAGAAGAAGTAAATGATGTGACAGCAAGTCTGGTAGTTTCCCAGATGTTGTTCCTGGAAGCAGAGGATCCGGATAAAGATATCAATCTGTATATCATGAGTCCGGGTGGATCTGTAACAGCAGGTATGGCAATTTATGATACCATGCAGTATATTAAATGTGATGTATCTACAATCTGTATGGGTATGGCAGCAAGTATGGGAGCTTTCCTTCTTGCCGGCGGTACCAAAGGCAAACGTCTTGCCTTACCGAATGCGGAGATTATGATCCATCAGCCATCTGGCGGTGCCCAGGGACAGGCAACAGAGATTGAGATTGTTGCAGAACACATTTTGAAGACAAAAGAGAAGCTGAATCGTATTCTCGCAGAAAATACAGGACAGCCATATGAAAAAATTGTGGTTGATACGGAACGAGATAACTATATGACTGCTGCCGAAGCAAAAGAATATGGTTTGATTGATGTCGTAGTAGATAAAAGACAGTAAATGAATCAAGGTTACCGCAGGTGATATACTGCGGTAACCTTTCCTAAACTAAGATAGTATTAAATTGGCAGCAAAAAGAGGTGAATCAATGGCAACACGATCTGATAATAATAAACAATTCCGTTGTTCATTTTGTAATAAAACTCAGGATCAGGTCAGAAAACTGGTAGCCGGTCCAAAAGGAGTATATATTTGTGACGAATGTATCGAGGTTTGCACCGAGATCATGGAAGATGAATTTGAGGATTACAATGAGGATAATCAGGAAATCAATCTCATGAAACCCATGGAGATGAAAGCATTTCTGGATGACTATGTAATCGGACAGGATGAAGCAAAAAAAGTGTTATCTGTCGCTGTTTATAATCATTATAAACGAATTCTTACAGATAAGAACTATGATATAGAATTACAGAAAAGTAACATCATCATGCTGGGACCGACCGGCTGCGGTAAGACTCTGCTGGCACAGACGCTGGCCAGATTGCTGAACGTTCCATTTGCAATTGCAGATGCTACAGCGTTGACAGAGGCCGGATATGTGGGTGAGGATGTGGAAAATATTCTTCTGAAACTCATTCAGGCTGCAGATTATGACATTGAGCGTGCCCAGACCGGTATCATCTACATTGATGAGATTGACAAGATTACCAGAAAGTCTGAGAATACTTCTATCACCAGAGATGTTTCCGGCGAGGGAGTACAGCAGGCATTGTTAAAGATCCTGGAAGGAACCGTGGCATCCGTACCCCCTCAGGGTGGAAGAAAGCATCCTCATCAGGAGTTTTTACAGATTGATACGACAAATATTTTATTTATCTGCGGCGGTGCTTTTGCCGGTTTGGAAAATATTATCGAAAGCCGTATCGGAAAGAAATCCATCGGTTTTCAGGCAGAGATTGCCAATCGGGATAAAAAAGATGTGGGTGAACTCTTAAAACAGGTTCTTCCGCAGGATTTTGTAAAGTATGGTCTGATTCCGGAATTTATTGGCCGTGTTCCGGTCAATGTATCCCTTGATCCATTGGATGAAGAAGCACTGATCCGAATTCTCACAGAGCCGAAGAGTGCTCTTGTGAAACAGTATCAGAAGCTTTTTGAACTGGATGGAGTAGAGTTGGTTTTTACCGAAGACTCTTTGAAGGCAATTGCCAAAAAAGCAATTGATCGGAATACGGGAGCCAGAGGCCTTCGTTCGATTATGGAATCCGTTGTACTGGATCTGATGTACACCATTCCATCTGATGAGATGGTGGCAACCTGTACCATTACGAAGGAAGCGGTAGAAGGCACCGCAGAACCACTGCTGACTTTCCACGATGAGCCTGTAAGTAAAAAAAGTATTACAAAAAAACAGCGAAAGAAAAGCAGTAATGAAATAGCGTAAAAGGCAGGCTGACACGGACAGATGTGAGAACCATTTGTTGTGCCAGCCTTTTTCATTAGAGAGGAACCTTTTATCCTCTGTATTTAATGACTTGAGAACTCCGTAAAAAAGGAGGAATACTATGGAGAATACAACAATTCCAATGCTTGCGCTCCGGGGTAAGATGGTTTATCCGGGAACTTCCGTATTTTTCGAAGTATCCAGAACAAAGTCCCTGAAGGCTTTAGAAGAAGCAATCAACAAGGATCAACCTATATTTTTGGTGAATCAAAGGGTACCTGCCATTGAGAAACCAAAGCAGGAGGATCTCTTCACGGTCGGTACCGTGGCCAAAATTCAGCAGATGGTAAAGGCCGGACAGGGTGTGTTACGGGTCTTTGTGGAAGGACTGGAACGTGCCAAAATTATAAAATATATCGATGAGGAGCCATGCGTTAAAGTTGAGGTAGAAGAGGTGAAATCGATTCATCTGCCCGCAGAGGGAGTGGAAGAAATCGCGATTTTTCGTACACTCTGTGATCTGCTTGACAGTTTTATCGACAAAAACCCGGGATTCTTATCCAATCAGCTTCAAAATACGATCGATAAAGGCGAGCTGATTCCTTTTATGTATGAATTGGCATCAGACTTACCTTTTGAACTGGAGAAGAAACAGGAATTTCTGGAAGAAAGAGATGTTACCGTACAGTCTCAGATGCTCATGGGAATTCTCATCGAGGAATCGGAAATCAGTGATATCCGCAACGAGATTACAGAGAAGGTAAAAAAGAGCGTAGATAAGAATCAGAAGGATTATCTTTTACGGGAACAGCAGAAGGTAATTCGCAAAGAGCTGGGTGAAGAGGATATTGTCTCTGAAGCCGATGAATATATGGAGAAATGCGAGAAATTAAATGCATCCAAAACGGTGAAGGAGAAGATTGCCAAAGAAATCCGCCGGTTTAAAAATGTCCCTCCTATGGCTTCCGAAAGCATCATGATGCGCAATTATATTGAGAGCATGCTGGAGATGCCGTGGAAGAAAGCATCAAAGGATAATAAAAATCTTAAAAAAGCCATGGAGATTCTGGAAGAAGATCATTATGGACTGGAGAAAATCAAAGAGAGAATACTGGATTATCTTGCCGTACGGTCATTAACCAAAAAGGGGGAGACGCCGATTCTTTGTCTGGTGGGCCCTCCGGGAACCGGAAAGACATCCATAGCCAAATCCATTGCCCGGGCGCTGAATAAAAAATATGTTCGTATTTCCCTCGGGGGAGTACATGATGAGGCAGAAATCCGCGGACACAGAAAGACCTATATCGGCGCAATGCCGGGACGAATTGCAGAGGGAATCCGGCAGGCTGGTGTGAGAAATCCGCTGATGCTTCTGGATGAGATCGATAAGGTCAGCAGTGATTATAAAGGAGATACTGCATCGGCTCTGCTGGAAGTACTGGATGGGGAGCAGAATGTCAACTTCCGTGATCATTATCTGGAAGTACCTCTGGATTTGAGTGAGGTGCTCTTTATCGCAACGGCCAATGAACCGGAGCGGATCTCCAAACCGCTTCTGGATCGTATGGAGATTATAGAGCTTTCCAGTTATACGGAAAATGAAAAATATCATATTGCCCGCAATTATCTGGTAGATAAACAGAGGAAAGCAAACGGAATCGGGAAAAAACAGATCGTGATACCCGATGATGTGATTTATGCGTTGATTCGTTCTTATACTAGGGAAGCCGGCGTGCGTGAACTGGAACGAAAAATCGGACAATTGATGCGCAAGGCGGCAAGAAAGATCATCGATGGCGAGGATAAGCTGGAGGTGACTGTAGATTCTCTGGAAAGTCTGCTGGGTACCGCACCATTTTCTGAAGAAGATCAGTTTACAAAGCCGCAGGTAGGTGTTGTACGGGGGCTGGCCTGGACCAGTGTAGGCGGAGATACTTTATCCATAGAAGTGAATGTGATGCCGGGAACCGGGAAGCTGGCACTCACCGGACGAATGGGAGATGTGATGAAGGAATCTGCACAGATCGGTCTCAGCTATATCCGATCCATTTCCGAGCAGTATGATATTGAGGCAGATTATTTTGAGACCCATGATATCCACATTCACATTCCGGAGGGCGCGGTTCCAAAGGACGGCCCATCGGCCGGAATCACCATGGCAACCGCAATGCTTTCTGCATTGATTGGGAAAAAAGTGCGTGGAGATCTGGCCATGACCGGAGAGATTACTCTTAGAGGAAGAGTTCTCCCGATCGGTGGTCTGAAAGAGAAACTTCTGGCAGCCAAGGCAGCCAATATGAAAGAGGTTCTGGTTCCTGCACAAAATGAGAGAAATATCCGGGAATTGGATAAAGAGATTACCGATGGCCTGAAAATATCTTATGTGGAGCAGATGGATCAGGTCTTGAAAAAAGCACTGATTTGAAAGGAGAAATCCTATAGATAGGGGGTCGGGACTAGTGAACTTCATAGTAAGCATAAGCCAGTAATGTTCACTAGTCCCGACCCCCTTTAAACGAAAATAAGTAAGAAAGGAGAAATCCTATGATCATAAAAAATGTTGAGCTTGAGACAGTATGTGGAATCACCAGTAAGCTGCCGGTGAATCAATTGCCGGAAGTTGCCTTTGCTGGCAAATCCAATGTGGGCAAATCATCCCTTATTAATGCACTGGTGAATCGAAAAGCCCTTGCCCGTACATCAGGACAGCCGGGTAAAACTCAGACGATCAATTTTTATAATGTCAATCAGGAATTGTATATCGTGGATCTTCCGGGTTACGGTTATGCGAAGGTATCCAAAGAAGTGGCGGCAAAATGGGGACCGATGATTGAAAACTATCTTCATACTTCCAAACAGCTTCGTCTGGTGTTCCTTTTGATTGACTTGCGCCATAAGCCAACGGCCAATGACGTACAAATGTATCGGTGGATCTTAAGTAACGGATTTTCACCGGTAATCGTCGCAACAAAGGCAGATAAATTAAAACGCAGTCAGATAAAAAAACAGTTGGATATATTAAAATCAACCCTGAAAGTAATCGAAGGCGTTCCGATCATTCCGTTTTCTGCAGTGACAAAGCAGGGAAGAGATGACATCTGGGAACTGATTGAGGAATATGCTCTGGGAGAAGAAATGGAAATCCCAGAAGAATAATATAATAAGAATCCGGTCCAAAACAACATGTAATGGACCGGATTTTTCAATCATCAAGAAGCAGGGTTTCGATAACCTTGCAATAAACGGCATCACTTTTTTCTGCCCATTTATCGCAGACGGCGATGGCCTGTTCCTTTGATACCACATTGAGAGAGAGCTCCATCAGGAGCGTTCCCCGCTCTTTAACCTGAGCCTTGACCATATATTCCCCTTTTTTCAGGGGATAATAATCGGCAGTGATGTCTACTTCTCTTCGAAGCTGGTATTTTTTTTCTTTAAAATAATCCAGAATATCATCTTTGATCGGCTCAGGAATCTTGGAGTCAAACATATTTAAAGCTTCTTTTCCTGCTTCTGTGAGATGATAATTGGTGGTATTGCGAATCAGATCTCCGCGGAGAAAAGAGCTTTCTACCAGTTCGTTGATAGCCTGCTGCACATGAAAATAAGATGTATAACCGTGGTTTACGAAAAACTCACTCAACTGTGAGTTGGTGAGAGGAAAATCCAGATTATCCAACATATATAATACCATCAATTTATATAGCGTTAATGATTCTTCAGACATGATTTACTCCATTAATATCGGCCTGGGATTCCAATGTTTTCCCTGAAAGGAGTCCCGCCGTTTCAGTTCTTTGTTAATAGTATTGAGTACATAGCGTTTGTGAAGGCTCCATTGTGGTGCGATTAATAAGTTGCCCGGTCCGTCTCCTGTAATTCTCTCGATAACAATGTCCGGTCGAAGATGTTCGATGCAATCGATGAGGCAATCCACATAGGATTCCAGGGTGAAGACAGGAAAAGGATTCGTTTCATATATCTTTGCCAGCTTTGTGTTTTTCAGTATATAAAGCATGGAAAGCTTCACTCCGCCGATGGGCAGGGAATTGATATAATCAATGGTTTCCAGCAACATTTCTCTGGATTCACCGGGCAGTCCCAGAATCAGATGGGCAGTTGTGCGGATACCCCTTTGTGCACATGCTCTGACTGCATCGGTAAAAACACCAGTCTCATAACCCCGGTTCAGAAATCGGGCACTCTTGTCATGACAGGTTTGTAACCCCATTTCCAGAAAAACAGGCTTTCGCTGATTGAATTCTTCCAGCAGATCCAAGATGTCGGGAGAGAGACAATCCGGTCTGGTACCGATGGCCAGCCCCACGATTTCTTCGGGAGCGATGGCCTGCTCGTAAAGGGAGCGAAGTCGCTTTACCGGACCGTAGGTGTTGGTAAAGGCCTGAAAATAGGCGATATACTTTTGACCCTGATACTTGGCTGCTGTTTGTTTTTTACCAATAGAGAGCTGTTCCGGGATAGAAAGAGCAGCGTTTTCTGAATATTCACCGCTGCCACCTTCACTGCAGAAAATGCATCCGCCGGTGGAGAGAGTACCGTCCCGGTTTGGACAGGTAAAACCTCCATCAAGACAGATTTTGTATATCTTTTCTCCAAAATATTCTTTTAAAAAACGATTGTAACTGTAAAAACGCTCCATCATTTAATCAACATATTGTTTTACCGCTTCACTGACCACATCTGCCACATGAGGATCAAATGCGTGCGGTAAGATATTGACATCACTCAGTTCTTCTTCCGGTACGAGGTTGGCGATGGCATGGGCGGCAGCCAGCTTCATTTCCTCAGAAATGTGTGTGGCATGGCTTTCCAGTGCTCCCTTAAAGATACCTGGGAATACGAGAACGTTATTGACCTGATTTGGAAAATCAGAACGTCCGGTTCCCACAACTCTGGCACCGGCATCCCTTGCCAGATGAGGCATGATTTCCGGATCCGGATTAGCCATGGTAAAGAGAATGGAATCCTTTGCCATGGAGCTGACCATATCCATGGTCACAATACCCGGTGCGGAAACGCCAACGAAAATATCGGCACCTTTCAGTGCATCTGCAAGAGTTCCTGTCTGGTGAGAGAGATTGGTGACCTTTGTCATCTCTGCCTGCATCCAGTTCAGAGTGGAATCTCCCTCGCATAAAATACCCTGACGGTCACACATGGTTACATCTTTAAAACCGTAGGAGAGTAATATTTTGGTAATCGCGATTCCTGCGGAGCCGGCACCATTCACAACAACTTTACAGGCTTCCTTATCTTTTTTTACAATTTTCAATGCGTTGATAATTCCCGCCAGCACAACGATGGCTGTTCCGTGCTGATCATCATGAAAAACAGGAATATTTAATGCATCATTTAAACGTTTTTCTATCTCAAAACATCGAGGTGCTGCGATATCTTCCAGATTGATCCCTCCAAATGCAGGCGCGATCCGGATGACAGTTTCGATGATTTCTTCGGTGTCCTGTGTGTCCAGGCAGATTGGAACAGCATTGACCCCACCGAATTCCTTGAATAAAACGGCCTTTCCTTCCATGACCGGCATGGCGGCCAGGGCTCCGATATTGCCCAGTCCCAGTACCGCACTTCCGTCTGAAACCACGGCAACTGTGTTAGATTTGATCGTATATTTGTAAGCGGCCTTCGGATCCTCTGCAATCACTCTGCACGGCTCAGCTACACCGGGAGTGTAAGCGATGGCCAGATCCTCAGCGGAGGATACGGTACATTTGGATGCAGTTTCCAGTTTTCCGTTCCATTGTTCATGTAATCTTAATGCTTGATCTTTTATTGTCATTTTTTTACTCCGTCCTTCCCAGAATATATTCTAACACCCGTTTTTCAATTGTGCAACGAAGAAAATCGAAAAATAGTTGTTTTCTTTTCAGATTATGGTATTATAAAAGAGATATAAATGTATTTTTTATCTTTATTAATGCTCACCATTTGTTGAGATAAATCGTTCTATAATTTCTGAGTTCTTATTTCTATAAGAGGGGATTTTTAGTCAGACAGGGATCGTTTTAGAAAGAAAAGAGTTCCGAATCTGACATTTTCTGACGTGACATCTGTATCCACATAAACGAATTAGATGATAAATATGAAAAACAGCGGAGGTAATTATGGATTATAATAAAATGACCATTGTACAGCTGCGTGCGGCTGCAAAGGAAAAAGGACTGCGTGGAATCAGTACATTGAAAAAAGAGGGGCTGATTGAACGTTTGCTGGAAGTGGAACAGTCCAAAAAAGAGACGACTTTAGAGAAACCGCCGGTGGAAAAAGAATTCCATGAGAGAAGACAGGAGATAGAAAGAAAGAATCTGCAAGAGAATCAGGAGCAGGAAGAGAAAAAGAAACAGGATGACAAACCAAGACAGGAAAACGGCAT
Source organism: Lachnospiraceae bacterium (assembly GCA_028721415.1). GTDB lineage: Bacteria > Bacillota > Clostridia > Lachnospirales > Lachnospiraceae > Anaerobutyricum. Next base: position 56,128 of record JAQYIU010000114.1, read on the forward strand.
GAAAAGTGAGCTTGCCAGCCTGGACAGCGGTGCCAAGGCAGACGGTATTCTTGAAGTGATGCCCGATGGTTACGGTTTTATCCGTTGTGAAAACTATCTTCCGGGAGAAAATGATGTTTATGTTTCTCCATCCCAGATTCGCAGATTTAATCTGAAAACCGGAGATATTCTGGTGGGAAATATCCGTGTCAAGACCCAGAATGAAAAATACAGTGCCCTTCTTTATGTGGAATCGGTAAATGGTTATAAACCTTATGATGCACAAAAGAGAAAGAATTTTGAGGATCTGACACCGATTTTTCCAAATGAAAGGATTCGTCTTGAAACACAGGGAGCACCGGTTTCCATGCGGATGGTGGATCTTCTCTCCCCAATCGGTAAGGGCCAGAGAGGCATGATCGTCTCCCAGCCAAAAACCGGTAAGACAACATTGTTAAAACAGATTGCAAAAAGTATCACAACATCCTATCCGGACATGAAGCTGATCGTCCTGCTTATCGACGAGAGACCGGAAGAAGTAACAGATATCCGGGAATACATTGAAGGACCAAATGCAGAAGTAATCTACTCCACTTTTGATGAATTGCCGGAACATCATAAGAGAGTATCGGAAATGGTTCTGGAACGGGCAAAGCGTCTGGTGGAGCACAAAGAAGATGTGGTGATTTTACTGGATAGCATTACCAGGCTGGCAAGAGCATATAATCTTGTGGTACCGCCAAGCGGAAGAACTCTGTCCGGCGGTCTGGATCCGGCAGCACTTCATATGCCGAAGAAATTTTTCGGTGCCGCCAGAAATATGAGAGAGGGCGGAAGTCTTACCATTCTTGCCACTGCTCTGGTGGATACCGGAAGTAAGATGGATGATGTGGTCTTCGAAGAATTTAAGGGAACCGGTAACATGGAACTGGTTCTCGACCGCAAATTATCCGAAAAACGTATTTTCCCAGCCATCAATATTCAAAAATCCGGAACCAGACGGGATGACCTGCTGCTCTCCAAAGAAGAGCAGGAGATCGTGTACTCCCTTCACAGAGAAATGTCCGGAAATCGTGCGGAAGAAAATGTGGAACAGATTCTGCAATTTTTCAAAAAAACAAGAAACAATCAGGAATTTATCAGTGCCATGAAACAGTCACTGTTAAAATGATGAAAGGGCATTCCTTGACGATAGAAGGAAACTGTGATATATGATATAAGGTAAATCAGCATACTAACGCATGACGCGCATCTCGCAGCAAGAACGCCGAGGCGTTCTTGAATAGTCTGGGTGTAAAAAAGAAAAAGAAAGAGGATAGAAACTTGAAAAAATATCTCATTGTATTTTTTATCTCCATGGTTCCGTTAATTGAATTGAGAGGAGCCATACCATATGCAGTTGGTTTTCAGCTTCCACTTCTTCCATCTTATATTGTGGCGATCATCGGCAATATGCTGCCGGTGCCATTCATTTACTTATTTGCCAGAAAAGTATTGGAAATCGGTAGTTCCTGCAATGTTACCTTCTTCCGAAAGTTTTGTTGCTGGTGTATGGAAAAAGGTGAGCGGGGCGGTGAGAAACTGAAAGCAAAAGCCGGCAGAGGTTTGTTTGTCGCATTATTATTGTTTGTCGGAATTCCGCTTCCGGGAACCGGTGCCTGGACAGGAACTCTGGCGGCCAGTATTTTAAAGATGGATTTTAAATCCAGCATTCTGGCAGTAATGTTAGGTGTTTTGCTGGCAGGTATCATTATGGGTACAGGAAGTACGGTTTTATTTTCCTTAATTCGATTGTTTTAGAAAGGAAATGAGAAGGATTCCGAAAGAAGAGGTGTAGAAAATGAACGGTTTTAAGGATTTTTTGAGGGGAATCTATGGATTTGACGGATTGTCCTGTGGTCTGCTGTTCTTGAGTATTCTGATCAATTTGGTGACAGCCTGTGTTCCGTCGGAACCAATTCAGAGACTGAACATTCTCAGCTTTATTCCGTTACTGATTTGTATTTTCCGGGTGTTCTCGCATAACCATAGTAAAAGAGCCAGGGAAAATACAAAATTTTTGCAGCTGATGCATCCGATATTTGAGTACTTTGACAGGCGGGGACAAGAGAGAGAACAGGCAAAAATCTTTAAGTTTTTTAAATGTCCTTCCTGCACACAAAAAATCCGTGTTCCAAAAGGGAAGGGTAAGATAGAAATCACCTGTCCGAAATGTGGAAATAAATTTATTAAAAAAACATAAAACGAGCGGGAATGATTAATTCCCGCTCGTTTGCTGTCTGGAGAAGATACATCCGCAATAATTCTGGCGGTAAAGATGATATTCTTCAGATAATGCGATAGAGCGGAGATATCCGCTCTTTTTTTTGAAGTCGGAAGGAAGATGACGGACACCGTACTCCTGCTCCAGCCTCTGACCGATCTCGTTGATCCATGCTGCATTTTTATGGGGACTGATGGATAAGGTGGTGGTGAAATAATCAGCCTGCAGGCGGGCCGCATAAATAGCTGCCTCTTTCATGCGCATCTCATAGCAGTGATAACAGCGCTGTCCCCGCTCCGGCAGATCCTCCATGCCCTTCGCCATCTCGAAAAATAATTCAGGTTCATATTTCCCTTCGACGAGAGAAATTTCATTTTCATAGCCTGCTTCCCGGATAAAACGTTTCAACTCCAATACCCTTTTTTCGTACTCTGATTGTGGAGAAATATTTGGATTATAAAAAAGTACAGTAATACGAAAATATTTATGCAGGTATTCCAATACATAGCTGCTGCAGGGCGCACAGCAGACATGGAGAAGTAAATGTGGCTTTTCGAGTAAAGGTTTATCCGGTTCCAGATGGGTTAGTATCTGGTCCAATTGTTTCTGATAATTTATTTTATTCATAAAAGATCCTTTCGTTTTTGTATATAGGAACCAATATTTTGTCCATAGAATATTATGATAAAAAACATTGGTGAAAAACTATGGCAGAGTTTGGAAGATTGCAAATAAGTCTTGTCAATGCAGTGGATGCAAGACCGATCACTGATGCGAAGGTGGAAATTTCATCTACAGGAGAGCCGGATCGGATTCTTGAAGTTCTGAATACCGATTCCTCCGGTCAGACAGAGTCTGTGGAATTGGAAGCACCACCGTTGGAGTATTCCCTGGAACCGGGCTCTGATCAGCCTTATTCAGAATATAATCTGCGTATCAGCGCTCCTGAATTTGAACCGATTACCATATCCGGAGCACAGATTCTATCCGGAGAAAGAGCGTTGCAGAATCAGCGGATGGAACCGGTGGGGCTGGAGCAGGAACCCTATCAGGTACTGGCAATCGGCCCCCATACGTTATATGGAGAATATCCTCCCAAAATTCCGGAAGATGAGATAAAGGATATTCGGGCAACCGGGGAAATTGTATTAAGCCGCGTGGTCATTCCGGAATACGTGGTGGTTCATGACGGCGCTGTGTCTGATTCCACGGCGAAGAATTATTATGTTTTATATAAAGAATATATCAAAAATGTGGCATCCTGTGAGATTTATTCCACCTGGCCGACAGAGACACTGCGGGCAAATATTCTCGCAATCATGTCCTTTACCTTAAATCGGGTATATACGGAGTGGTACCGTATTCACCATTCATTCAGGGTTATCTTGGATGACTATGATTGTACCACAGAACGCCCGGAGAAGAAAGATGGTTGAAAATAGAAAGTTTCGTCATTAAAAATGACAAAATAAAGGTATTAACATTTGAAATGACAAATGAGAAAAATGCAAAAAAAGTAAGGAAAATAGTTTGATTTTAAGACTATTACAAGCTAAAATAATAATAACAAATTGTTACTTTCCGTAATAATGAACTGTAATTTAGAGGTATGTCATGAATAGTCAGAGGAGTAATGGAGACAGGCAGGAGAAAGCAATCAAATATTTTTTGCGTAACTTCCTGGATAAACAAAAAGATGAGGAAACAATCAACCATATTCTTGCAGAGCTGGGGCATTATTATGATGGGGACCGCGCATATATTTTTGAATTGAATGAGGAGGGAACCCATGCCAGCAATACCTGTGAGTGGTGCCGGGAGAGTACTTCTGCGGAAATCGATAATCTGCAGAATATTCCGTTGGAAGGAATGGAGTGCTGGTTTGAAGCCTTTGAGGAGAAGGGAGAGTTTTATATAACTTCTCTGGCGGAGGATTACGGTCCGGATTCAAAGACCTATCAGATCCTGGACCCTCAGGGAATTGAGAGTCTGATGGC
>JAQYIU010000115.1 GCA_028721415.1 Lachnospiraceae bacterium
TAGAAATATTCGTCTATGGTCAATTTAGCAAATCTTCTTTCCTTTCCCGTGTTTTTCTTCATTCAAATGCTATAATTTTCTCTATAAATCATAAAATGTACTACAAGATTCACGATTGAACTCAATTATAAAGTAAAGGAGTTTTGGAAATGCAACAAAGACACACTAAATATGTGAAAATTTTTTCTCTTTTATTTTTTCTTTGTCTGGCCATCCATCTGACAGGCTGCAAAAATACGAATTCCTCTTCCACATCCTCCAAAAATAATTTTGATACTTTCATCAATTCCTGTTTTAAAGAATATGTGTCATCCGATATTGTTACTTTGCATTTCAATCTGTCTGACCCGACTTCCTTCGGAATCTCTGCAGACACTCCGGTTTCCTACGGCGATCTGTCATATGAAGGTTTGAAGGAAAACTGTGAAAAAGCCGCAGAAACATTGGCGAAACTCCAACAATTTGACCCGGAAACCCTTTCCGATGACCAGCAGCTCACCTGGAAGTTATTAAAACTGTATCTGGAACAAACCGCAGAATCGGAAAAATACATTTTATATCAATCCCCTTTTGGCACCAACGGCCTTCAATCCCAGATTCCTGTCACGCTCTCGGAATATCGCTTTGACAACGAACAGGATGTCAAAAACTATCTTTCTCTGGTCAACCAGATTCCGGAACTGTTCGAACAGATTCTTTCTCTGGAAGAAGAACGACAAAATGCCGGTATCACTTCTCCGGATTTTATCATCGCCAATACGATTGATCAGATCAACCAGTTTCTGACCGGCTCAGAGGAAGAAAATCTGTTGATAGAATCTTTTGAAGAAAAAATAGAAAATGTATCGGGTCTCAGCAATGACCAGAAAAATACTTACATAAAAAATAACCGGTCCCTCGTTCGACAAGTGGTTTATCCAGCCTATTCTTCCCTGAAAAAATCTCTGGAACAATATCAGAACGCAAATCCGGAAAAGGAACGACTCTGCCAGTACGACAATGGAACGGATTATTATGAACTTCTGCTCTCTGCCAATGTGGGAACGGATCTGTCACCGGATGAATGTATCACCGCACTGGAAGAACAGCTCCAGACCGCCATCGATGAGATTTCTTCCCTGACAAAAGAAAACCCGGATTTATATACCAGTTATCTTTCCTCAGAACCGGTTCTGTCCGACTCCCGGGGAATTCTGGAAGAACTGAAATCCGACACTTATATTGATTTTCCGGAACCGACGGAGGTTTCCTATGTTCTGAAAGATGTACCCGATGCCCTTTCTTCCACCTCTGCCTGTGCCTTTTATCTGGTTCCCCCTATCGACAGTAAGGAAGATAACATCATCTACATCAATCAGACCCGGGTAGACAGCAAAGAACTATTTTCCACCCTTGCCCATGAAGGATATCCCGGTCATCTTTACCAGACCAATTACTATTTATCAACGAATCCGTCCCCCATGAGAAGACTTCTTCGATGTGACGGTTATGACGAAGGCTGGGGAACCTATGCCCAGCTCTACAGTTATCAATATATGGAATACAACAATACCGACGATGATACCACCGAACAATTACGTAGACTCTACACCGACAATGATATTTTATCCTTATCATTGTCATCTCTCAGTGATTTATACGTAAACTACAAAAATTATGACCTGGATGCCCTGACAGACTATCTCTCCACATACGGCATTACCGGAGAAAATGCAAAAACAATCTACGAATACGTAATAGAAAATCCTACGACCTATCTTTCCTACAGCATCGGCTGGTACGAACTTGACTCCCTGAAAAATGAAACAAAAAAACAACTCGGGGATTCCTTTGATATCAAAGAATTCCATCAGGCTGTTTTAGATACCGGTTCCTGTCCATTTGCAATTCTAAAAGAAGAGCTGGAAAAGAAAATTTCCAGCTCTACCAATTGAAAAATCCTGCTGTATAAAAACATTCCATTAAAATAACTACAAATAAAAGTTTTGTATACAGATCATTTACCTTGAACTCATAATCCGGATGTTTCCGTTTATATAATAATATAATGGCAACCAGCACAAGAAGCACCACTAGCGATACCGCAAATATTGCTCCTGTGAATTTCAGCAATCCGATATCCGATAAAATAAATTCCAGAATCAGAATCGGTGCCACCACATAATATAAAATCCGGTTTATGAGATTCATTGTCTTATCGTTCATAATC
>JAQYIU010000116.1 GCA_028721415.1 Lachnospiraceae bacterium
CAATGGTATAATACCGTGACTGCGACATCACTTTTTTAATCTATTGTTTTCAAGACACTGACGTCTTCTTTCTCCCTTCCACAAGGCAATATGCCAACGAACTGCTTACCAGCGCAACAAGGAATCCTCCCAGAATATCTGTCGGATAATGGACTCCCACATACATTCTGGAAAATGCAATGAGAGTTGCCAGAATAACGGCGGGAACTCCGTATGGTTTCGGCAATATTCGGTAAAGAACCAATGCACAGGCAAAGGATGCGCAGGTATGTCCCGAAGGGAAAGAATAGTCCACCTGCCTGCCAATCAACGGCACGATTTCTGCTACCGCGTCGTAGGGCCTTATTCTTGCCACCCATTTTTTTAACCATACATTGGTTACCAGAGCTCCGATCATCATGGAAAGAGCCGATGCCACCCCGGCTTTTCTAATGGTGAGAAAAGTCGGGATGCGTTTCTGGAGCAATAATCCAAAAACAATCATCAATACCGTTAGCACGATCCAGAAGATGCCCCCATCGCCCAGATGGGTGATTCCCTTCCAGAATCCATTGAGAGATTCCATCCGGAAATGTTCTTGTATAAATAAAAGTATTTTTGTATCGATACTTTGAATCCAGACCATCATTATGCCTCCAGAATCTGCATGAATTCCTCACCGGTAATGGTTTCTTTTTCATAGAGGAATTTGGCCAGCTCATGCAGTTTATCCATGTTTTCTTTCAGAATATTATACGCTTTATCGTGCTGGGCCTGAACAAGTTCTCTGACTTTTTCATCAATTTTTGTCTGGGTTTCCAGAGAACAGGACATAGAAGTGTCTCCTCCCAGATACTGATTAGAAACAGTTTCCATTGCAACCATTCCGAAATCGTCACTCATACCGAATCGGGTAATCATGGCTTTTGCCAGTTTTGTTGCCTGCTCGATGTCATTGGAAGCTCCTGTAGTTACCTGATTGAAAATCAATTCTTCTGCCACACGACCACCAGTATATGTGGCAATCTTATTTTCCAGTTCTTCTTTGGTCATCAGGAAATGTTCTCCCTCTTCCACCTGCATGGTGTAACCGAGGGCTCCTGAGGTTCTTGGAATAATGGTAATCTTATGAACCGGTGCAGATTCTGTCTGCTTGGCTGCGACAAGGGCATGACCAACTTCGTGGTAGGCCACGATAAGTTTCTCTTTATTGGAAAGAACCCGGTTCTTCTTCTGGTATCCGGCAATGACAACTTCCACACTCTCTTCCATATCTGCCTGAGTAGCAAATTTTCTTCCATCCCGGACAGCACGAAGTGCAGCTTCGTTGACGATATTGGCAAGCTCTGCTCCAGAAGCTCCTGCTGCAGCTTTTGCAACAGCGGCATAATCCACATCGTCGGCCACTCGAATCTTCTTGGCATGCACTTTTAAAATATCAATTCTTCCCTGAAGATCCGGCAATTCCACAGGAACTCTCCGGTCAAAACGTCCCGGACGAAGAAGGGCCGGGTCCAGGGCATCCGGCTGGTTTGTGGCGGCAAGGATCACAACACCCTTGGAACCATCGAATCCATCCATCTCTGTGAGCAGCTGATTTAAAGTCTGCTCTCTCTCGTCATTGCCACCAATCTGGCCGTTTCGTTTCTTACCAATGGCATCAATCTCATCGATAAATACGATACAAGGAGCCTTCTCATTGGCCTGTTTAAACAAATCTCTTACCTTAGCAGCACCCATACCTACAAACATCTCCACAAATTCCGAACCGGAAATGGAGAAAAACGGTACATTTGCCTCTCCGGCTACCGCTTTGGCAAGTAATGTCTTACCGGTTCCCGGAGGGCCCACAAGGAGAGCACCTGTTGGCATAGATGCACCAATCTCGGTATATTTGTCCGGATTGTGCAGATAATCCACAATCTCGCTTAATATTTCCTTCGCTTCATCTTCTCCGGCCACGTCATTAAAAGTGATTCCGGCAGTAGACTTCACATAAATCTTGGCATTGCTCTTGCCCATGCCGAACTGCATGGTATTCATACCGCCCATTTTCGAAGCCATTTTTTTTGACATAACCTGTCCCAGGGCAAAGAAAATAAGAATCGGCACGACCCATCCCAGCAAAAGATTCATAATCGGAGAAGTCTCCTTCACGATCTCAGAAGAAAATTCTGCGCCGGAATTATAAAGATTCTTCACCAGATCCGGGTCATCAATCTTACCGGTTTTATAAATATTTTGTCCATCTTTATCAGTGAAAATAATCTGGTTAACCTCCAGACTCACCTGTCCGACATCTCTTGCTGCCATCATATTCATAAAGGTATTATAGCTAACTTCCTTAGCAGAATGTCCAGATATAAATGGTTCAAAAATCAGATTCAGACATAAAATAACAATCAGTACGATCATATAGTAATAGATCCACGGTTTTTTCGGATTTTTTACTTCCTTCATCTTATTCCTCCTTTTTATTTCGATTTAAAATCGCGAATTCCAAGAAGCATTCAAGCACTTAAGGATAACCTAACCGCCTACTGATATAAAATCTCTATAAAATTCGCAATTTTAGTATCTTCTACGCCACACATATCAGCACTCTTTATCATTGAGTGCTAATACATTTAGATTATAGTACCATAAAAAGAAAATAAATCAACCGTGTCCACAATTATTTCACAAATCTAGATAAACAATTTAGTATATTCCGTCCGTGTATCCGCAGGGAATTTCAACCTTATATGCCATTCAAACGGTCCCTCAATCTCCTTGCCTCTGATACACTGAGAGTTTCTGCACCTTTTATACGCTCCTGTTCTGCCTGCAATACTTTTCCCGAAGGCTTAATATCTGCTCTCTCTTCTCAAAAGCATCTATATTCATTATTACAAAATCCCCTCTCTATTTTTAATATTAATATATCATCCTTTCAATACAAAAACACCCCGGAATTTCTGAATCTATCAAAAATCCAATTTGACATTTCATCAATTTCCAGGGTGTTTCTTCTAATTTTTTAACTATTCTTATTTATCATGAATCTCGCTGTGGAGTTCCTGAAGAGATTTTACCTCTCCACTCTTATGATTTTTCACATAAGCAATTCCCTCTGCGGTAGCTTTTGCCGCTGCAATGGTAGTGAAATACGGAATCTTCGCCTTGATGGCAGCTTTTCGCAGATAACTGTCATCATGAACACTGTCTTTTCCAACCGGTGAATTGATGACGATCTGAATCTTTCCGTTTGTGATAAGGTCACGGACATTCGGACGGCCTTCATATAACTTTTTCACCTTTTCTGCCGGGATTCCTGCCTCGGTAATCAGTTCGTGGGTATGGTTCGTTGCCATGATATGGAAACCATTTTCTGCAAAACTTCTTGCCACTTCCACGACCTCTTCTTTATCTTTCCGGTTTACGGAGATAAGGACAGTTCCTTCCAGAGGAAGTTTTGCCTGTGCTGCTTCCTGTGCCTTAAAGAATGCCTCACCATAAGAATGGGATAATCCGAGAACTTCTCCGGTGGAACGCATTTCCGGTCCGAGGATCGGGTCTACTTCCTGGAACATATTAAATGGGAAAACAGCCTCTTTGACTCCATAGTTTGGAATCACCTGTTCTTTCAGTACCGGTACCGGTGATGGTCTGCCTGTAAGCTCTGAAGTGATGATATCGGTTGCCAGCGGTACCATACGAATATTGCAGACTTTGGATACCAACGGCACGGTACGGGAGGCTCTCGGATTGGCTTCCAGCACATAAACCTTATCGTTTTCAATAGCATACTGCATATTCATCAGACCTTTGACGTGCATCTCTTCTGCGATCTTTCTGGTGTATTCCTTGATGGTTGCCACATTTTCCGGTGAAATATGAACGGAAGGAAGGATGCAGGCAGAATCTCCGGAATGTACACCGGCAAGCTCAATGTGCTCCATGACAGCAGGCACAAAGGCATGAGTGCCATCACTGATTGCATCAGCCTCACATTCCATGGCATGATTCAGGAAACGGTCAATGAGAATCGGTCGATCCGGTGTCACGCCAACAGCGGCCTTCATATATCCAACCATAGCTTCTTCATCATAAACCACTTCCATACCACGACCACCCAGTACATAGGAAGGGCGTACCATAACCGGATAGCCAATCTTCTCTGCGATGGCAAGGGCTTCTTCTACTGTGGTTGCCATACCGGATTCCGGCATTGGAATCTCCAGTTTCTCCATCATGGCACGGAACAGATCTCTGTCTTCTGCCAGATCAATGACAGAAGGTGCGGTACCAAGAATTCTAACGCCGTTTTTCTCCAGCTCAGATGCCAGATTCAGTGGAGTTTGTCCTCCAAACTGGGCAATAACTCCCAGTGGCTGTTCTTTCTTGTAAATGCTTAACACATCTTCCAGAGTCAACGGTTCAAAATATAATTTATCAGATGTATCGTAATCAGTAGAAACCGTTTCCGGATTACAGTTTACGATGATCGTTTCAAAGCCAAGCTGTTTTAATGCTTTCGCTGCATGTACACAACAGTAATCAAACTCGATACCCTGTCCAATACGGTTCGGACCACCACCGAGGATCATGATCTTTGGTTTGTCGGTATTAATCGGATTCTTGTCCGGCGCATTGTAGGTAGAATAATAATAAGCACTGTTCTCGGTTCCGCTGACATGAACGCCTTCCCAGGCCTCTTCCACACCGAGGGCAATTCTTCGGTTGCGGATATCATCTTCCGGAATCTCCAGAATCTGACTCAGATATTTATCAGAAAATCCATCTTTTTTCGCTGTGATGAGCATCTCATCCGTCGGAAGGCTTCCTTTGTAAGCAAACAGAGCTTCTTCTTCTTCCACCAGTTCTTTCATCTGCTCGATAAAGTAATGTTTTACCTTTGTTAGTTCAAAAATCTCATCGATGGTAGCCCCTTTTCTAAGGGCTTCGTACATCACAAAATGTCTGTCACTGGACGGAGTGATAAGCAGCTTCAGAAGTTCTTCTTTAGAAAGAGAATCATAGTTCTTCGCATGTCCCAGTCCGTAACGCCCGGTCTCCAGACTGCGAATTGCTTTCTGGAAGGCTTCTTTGTAGGTCTTTCCGATACTCATAACCTCACCGACCGCACGCATCTGTGTTCCCAGTTTATCTTCCACACCTTTAAATTTCTCAAAGGCCCAACGGGCAAATTTAATTACCACGTAATCTCCGTCCGGCACGTATTTATCCAGGGTTCCGTATTTACCACAAGGGATGTCCTTCAAGGTAAGACCGGTGGCAAGCATAGCAGACACCAGAGCAATCGGGAATCCCGTTGCCTTGGAAGCCAGGGCAGAAGAACGTGAAGTTCTCGGATTGATCTCGATGACGATAATACGGTCACTGACCGGATCATGAGCAAACTGTACGTTAGTTCCACCAATAACCTGCACGGATTCAACGATCTTATAAGCCTGTTCCTGCAGACGTTTCTGACATTCCTCAGAAATCGTGAGCATCGGTGCGGAGCAGAAGGAATCCCCGGTATGAACTCCAAGAGGATCAATATTTTCAATAAAACATACGGTGATCATATTGCCTTCTGCATCACGAACAACTTCCAGTTCCAGCTCTTCCCAGCCGAGAATGGACTCTTCCACAAGAACCTGTCCAACCAGACTGGCCTGAAGACCTCTGGCAATGACAGTCTTTAATTCTTCTTTATTATAAACGAGACCACCGCCGGCACCGCCCATGGTATAAGCAGGACGCAATACCACCGGATATCCCAGTCGTTCCGCGATAGCCAGGCCGTCTTCCACACTGTAAGCTACTTCACTTCTCGCCATCTCGATACCGAGAGCATCCATCGCCTTCTTAAACTCAATACGGTCCTCGCCTCTCTCAATGGCATCAACCTGAACACCAATTACTTTTACATTATATTTATCCAGAATTCCTTTCTGATTGAGTTCTGCACAAAGATTAAGCCCGGACTGCCCGCCCAGGTTCGGCAGTAAAGCATCCGGACGTTCTTTTTTAATAATCTCTTCCAGTCTTTCTACATTCAGTGGTTCAATATATGTAACATCCGCTGTCTCCGGATCTGTCATAATGGTTGCCGGATTCGAATTGACAAGTACGATCTCATAACCTAATTTACGCAGTGCCTTGCATGCCTGAGTACCGGAATAATCAAATTCACAGGCCTGTCCAATAATAATTGGTCCGGAACCAATAATCAGTACTTTATGGATATCTGTTCTCTTTGGCATAAAAAAAGTCCTCCCTCTTAATATTATTAATAATTATAGCTAAAAAAATAAAAACCACAAGACATTTGCTTAAAATAGTAAAAAATTATTGTATTGCAAAAAATGTTTTATTGTTTGCTATGACAACAATCTCTTTGTGCCGGATTATCCAGCAAATGACCGTCTTTATCAAATCTTGAACCGTGGCAGGGACATTCATAAGTTTTTTCTTCCGGATTCCAGATCAGACGACATCCCATATGAGGACAGACAGGAAACACACTCTCTCCTTTATTGCCCCTTCTTTTTTGAGCAGGAATCAGCCGTTTTCCCATCCCACGAATCATCTCGAGGCTGTGGACTGCCAATCCCTTCATTGCAGATCCGGTTATCTTTCTCTGTGGCGAAAAAATATCCCGGCACATTCACAAACGGATAATGGGTCGCAAACACAATATTCTTCGCTTCCACCATTCCCTGGTCTGTCTCCACAATGTTTCCTTCCACCCGAAGCACTCTCGTTTTTTCATAGACAGGCAATTGTTCCGCCAGATGATATAGAAAATGTAATGGCTGAAATCTTGCCTGATTCTGAAATTCCAGGGCCCCCTCCACAGAAAAAGGCAGCTCCGTCCTGTTTTTGTACCTGACAGGAAGTCCAAGTTGTTTTGCCGCCTTTATTTCTGCTTTTAATGCCTCCTCTGCTTTTCTGGAAAAAAGAACAGAAGAACATCTCTCAAAATCACAATCGATATTTTCTAACTTGATCAATTGTTCATAAGCATCAATGGCCTTCTCATTGGCTCTTGCATAATGCATTGTCATTTCTTTTCCAAATACCCGCAATAACTTATCATAAATCAGATTATGCTGGGACGTGATTTTCGCCGTAGTCCTACCGGTCTGACCGTTTCCAACCCGGTCAGCCTCCAGAACCATCACCGGTACACCTTCTTGTTTCAAATAATAAGCCGTTAAAATTCCTGCCATTCCCCCGCCAATTACTACTGTATCCGTTTTTCTGTCCCCGGTAAGACAGGGAAATTCTTTTTTCTCTGTATCATTTTCCCACAGGGAATTCATCTGACCATCTCCATTTTCTTCTTCATTATTTCTTTATTTTCTCTAATTTTATATGAATTTTCGACAGCCTGATATTTTTCAAGCTGTGTTTTTCTAGCATGTGAATATATTCAAAAAATATACAAAGAATATCTGTCAGGATATACTTACAAACAAATTCAAATTAACAAGAGAAAGGAAATCAAAAATAATGGAACAATTATTTAAACTGAAAGAACATGGTACTACCGTCAGTACCGAAATCATGGCAGGAATTACCACCTTTATGACCATGGCCTACATCCTTGCAGTAAATCCCAACATTCTGTCTGCATCCGGAATGGACCGCGGAGCCGTATTTACCGCCACAGCATTGGCATCCTTCCTGGCTTCCTGTCTCATGGCACTGCTTTCTAATTATCCGTTCGTTCTGGCACCAGGGATGGGCCTCAATGCTTATTTTGCATATACTGTTGTTTTAGGTATGGGTTACACCTGGCAGATGGCTCTTACTGCTGTATTTGTGGAAGGTCTGATTTTCATTATTTTATCTTTAACCAATGTACGGGAAGCAATTTTCAATGCCATCCCGCTGAATCTGAAACATGCTGTGTCCGTTGGCATCGGTCTTTTCATTGCCTTCATCGGTTTACAAAACGCCCATATTGTTGTCAAGAATGACTCCACTTTACTGGGGTTGTTCTCCTTCAAAGTCTCCATGGCAGACGGTACATTTTCTTATGAAGGAATCACCGTTCTCCTTACCTTCATCGGAATTCTTATTTCCTCTGTTTTCCTGATTAAAAACATAAAGGGTGGTATTCTCTGGGGTATTCTTATCACCTGGGGACTTGGAATCCTCTGCCAGTTCACCGGACTCTACACGCCGAATGCCGCTGCCGGTTTCTACAGCCTTCTTCCTGATTTTTCCAACGGGTTATCCATTCCGAGTCTGGCACCAACCTTTATGAAGATGGATTTTTCCATAGTATTTACACTCGATTTTGCCATCATCATGTTTGCCTTCCTCTTTGTAGATATGTTCGATACCCTGGGAACTCTGATCGGTGTCGCTTCCAAGGCTGATATGCTGGATGAAGAGGGAAAACTTCCCCATATCCGCGGTGCTCTGTTATCCGATTCGATCGGTACCTCCATCGGAGCGATTTGCGGTACCTCTACCGTAACAACTTTCGTGGAAAGTGCTTCTGGTGTAGCGGAAGGCGGACGTACCGGTCTTACTTCCCTCACAGCAGGTATTTTATTTGGCTTATCCCTGTTTCTGTCACCAATCTTTCTGGCAATCCCATCCTTTGCAACAGCTCCTGCTCTTGTGATCGTCGGATTCCTGATGCTGACTTCCATCACAAAAATTGACCTCAACGACTACACAGAAGCAATCCCCTGCTTCATCGCTATCATCGCCATGCCTTTCATGTACAGCATATCCGAAGGAATCGCCATGGGAACCATCTCCTATGTTGTTATCAACGTAATCACAGGAAAAGCAAAAGAAAAGAAAATCAGCCCTCTCATGTACGGGCTGGCTGTTATTTTCATCTGTAAATATATTATTTTATAAATACACCTTCTTTTCATTTTCAGGTCCACTCCATTACCGACTTAAACAATAATTAAGAAAATGTCTCTTGTATAATAAATCCAATATGCTAAAATGTTGGTATAAAACGACTTAGGAAGTGACCAGCATGAATTTTTCTGTTACATTTAATAATAACGTTTTAACCATAGAGCAAAAAGAAACAGGACCGGCATCGAAGATCTGGTCGAAACACCTGGACGATATAAAACCACGTTCGACAGAGAGTCTTCCCTTTATCGTCGACAAAGAGAATCAATTTCAACTTTTTCTCTGGCAGCCGGTGAACCAATATATATTATTGGTCTACTCCAAAAAGACCAATATAAAATACGCTCTGCTTTCTTTTAAAACCGCGTGTTCCCGTTTGATCAAGATCTATAACGACACATTGGATGTCGCTATTGATAAAAATATTCTGAACATTAAGTGGTACGGTGCTATTGTCAATTATTGTAATATCAAGATTTCTGATATACAGCTTTGCATTGGAAAAACGCTTTCTTTTCCGCTTGAGATTCCGGTATTTTCAAAATCTTTGAAAGATGAAGATATGGAAAGATCCGATTGCATTCAGAATATACAATTTTATATCAATGATTTCATTCAGAAGGGCGGACCCATCAATGCCGGCTTTTATATTTCCATGAACATTCAGGACAGACAACTGAAATTTCCGGTCAAGGTGAACATGCGAAATAATGAAAAAATTGAATATCAGTATGTTCCTCTGTGCAGCACCTATTTTGCAGATCACGCCATTCATCTTCGCAGAAACAATTATGGAAATCTGGTTCTCACCTGCAGAAAAATGGAAGAGATAGAATACACCAGATGGTTCCGTTTCTGGGAGAATCCCTTTATCTCCAAAATACTGTATCAACTGGGACAAAGATTTAAAAACAACAGTTCCACAAAAATCAGTCTCTTCTATGAGAAATTTGCCTCCAAGGCAGAAGAAGGCTCCTTTGATATTTTTCAAAAGCTGCGAGAAAAAGGAAAAAAACACATTTATTTTATCATTGATAAAAATTCTCCGGACTATGACAAAATCAAGCACATACCCGGTGTGATCAGAAAGTATTCTGCCAGATATTACTGGCTGCTTTACAGAGCTAATAACTATATCTCAACGGAAATGCCTTTCCATTTGAATGTGCTGCGCTCCAACAACCGCTTTTTCCGACAGACAGTTGCTGATAATGATCTCATCTTCCTTCAACATGGTGTCACCTATCTGAAATGCCACGATAAGAATTCTCCGTTAGTTGCCGGAAGGGAAGGAGCACCTGCCTATATTGTTGTCGGCAGTGAAAAAGAAAAGCAGGCTGTTGAAAAATACATGAAAGTTCAGGACAATCAGGTCCTGAAAACCGGATTGCCAATTTTCAGTAAAATCTCATATAAACATATGACTCAGGATTCTGACGATATTGCGGTAATTATGCTGACCTGGAAACCTTATGAAGAATCTCTGGAAGATTTCCGTGAATCCACCTATTATCAATACACAGTTCAGATTTACGAGCTCCTTACCAGATTACTTCCACCGGAGAAAGTTATCATTGTCGCCCATCCTAAAATTGAAAGTCTGATGGAAGGGACTCCTCTGGCCAACAGTATATGGAAAAAACCGATTTCCGAGGTTCTCTCCATTGCCAAGCTCTTAATCACCGACTACTCTTCGGTCTGCTACAATAGTTTTTATCAGGGTGGTGGAGTTGTTTTCTTCCAGGAAGATCTGGAATTTTATGAGAAAGCGAACGGAAAACTCATTCCAGCCGATCAAGAATATATCGGCAAGCGCACCTACTCTCTGGAAGAACTACAGCAGGTACTACAAGAAGGAATCCAAAATCAACGTATCCTTCTTCCTTATTTCCGCACACCGGAATATGAAGAGCGATATCTTGCCATCAACGAATATACCGATGGCAAAAACATCGATCGCATCTGCGAAGAATTAGAACATTTAAATATTATTTCTTAACAAAGCAAAAAATATTATCCATAAAAAAGGTGGTGCCTGCAGTTCTATCTGTAACACCACCTTCGTTTTAACCTCACGTGCGTTCGACTTTAATTTACATCGTGTTTCCCTGGTTTTTTCGCTGTATTTTTAATTGTGTCCGAATCCATTTCTTGAATTTCTTCCGATGCAGCTGATACCTGCTGTTTCCCATTCAAGAAAAAAATCATGTAAAAGAAGAACAACATTAACGTCCACCCTGACGCCATCACTGCATAATCCATGGAAACAGACATCATAACTGCCGCCCAGATTCCCAGAGTGAAGAAAGAGAACTTCTTCTCCAGAGAATATATGAGGATTAACGCAAACAAAATAATAAAACAAACGCCAACCGGAATGGAAAAACGCAACATTTCATTTAAGAAAATGTTGTGGCCGTTGTTGGTGTATGATTCTCCAAATTCTGGTAAATACAACTTTTTAAAAGCAAATTTATTACCAATTCCTTCTGGATATTTCAATATCATTTTTATTGCATTTTTCCAGATAACAGTTCGACTTCCCAAAGTATCTATGGAACGTTCCGCACTGATTTTCAAAAAAACCGCTCTTCCTACTGCTATCACTGTAACCAGAGCTGCTGGAATTCCAATCATTTTCACCTTTCTGTTTATTTTGGAAAAATTCTTTACAAACATGTCAAACAAAAAGCTACCAAGCATTACCCCTCCGCCAACAATGGCAGTATTTACATGAGAAATGTAAAGGCAGATCATAAGAATTATAACACTGATTCCAAAAGTTACCTTATTCTTAAATTTGTGACGGTAAACCAAAATAAATGCCAGACTTAATAATAACATAAACGCATACTGCGATTTATGATAATAAATCCAATTAAACCTTTTCTCATATAAATAATTCGCCTGAGGTAACAAAAATTCAAATTTAAAATTATACCAATATACCGATGCGTAACCTTTTAAATAAACGAAAATACCAATCAAGTTGGAGATAACTATAGAACGATTGGCAAATTCAATCACATGATACTTTTCGATCCAGTCAGTATTTTTTCCACACATCATCAACAGAAAAAAGGAAAAGCTGATCATTCCATTCGCACCTTCCCATTTCCATTGAATCTGATCTAACATCAACCAGTAAAAAAACAGATATGCAAGAATTGCAATAAAATATTTTATACAAAACACTTTATTATCTTTATTCCATCGTTGATTTATCACAGTCGCAATCACATAACACACAATAAATATCGCTATAACCGCATTTACCAGCATAAATTCCTGATAATATACTTTATGTTTATTCCCTGCCATGGTCGTAGTAATCGGACAAAAAAGCGCAACAAACAAAAATAACTTTATTAAAACAGCTGACAGTACATCAAGATTTTTCTTCACTTCCTACCTCCTAGTATTTATTGAAAATATTTATTCTATTACACACACCACATCTGACATTATATATCATCTTTCCATAAATGTCTAACAAACCATTAACAAATTATTATCGATATGATAAAATGACTCTGGTATATTAAAGAGATTTCGAGGAACGATACAATGGAATCAATTAAAATTCTATTTTCTAAATTAAAAGATGGGACAATCAAAGAAATGTGGGAGGAATGGCTTTGGATTCTTCACTACGCAAAAAAATATAAACTGGAGATCGTTTTTTACATCGTTTTCGGTATGTCCGGAACTGTTCTGGGGCTCATCAGCAGCATTGCCTCCAAAAACCTCATTGATGTTGTCACCGGATACAAAACCTCCAGTATTTTTCTGGTCAGTACCGTGATGATATCCATGGCACTCTTCAATATCCTGTTCCAGAATCTATGCAACCGCATTTCTACCAAGATCAATATCCGAATTCAAAACGATATCCAGGCAGACATTTTTGATCAGATTATGGAAACGGACTGGCTGGCACTGTCTCATTATCATAGCGGAGATCTGCTCAACCGCTTCGGAAACGATGTCAGCAATGTTGCAGGCAGTGCCATCAGCTGGTTTCCCAATCTGATTACCAGCTCCTTCAGTTTTCTGGCAACCCTTGCTGTCATATGCTACTATGACGTCACTATGGCAGTGATTTCTCTTGCAAGTGCGCCGATTATGTTACTGTCATCTCGTTTTTTAATGAAACAAATGAGAAATTATAATAAGAAATTAAAAATGATCGGAAGTGAATTGATGGGATTTGAAAGTGAGGCCTTCCACAATATGGACTCTGTCAAATCCTTCAATCTGATGAACCTGTTCAGCAGACGTCTGCGAAACTATCAGGAAAGCTATAAAAAAACCGCTCTGGAATACAACCGTTTCTCAATCCTGACCAACATCTGTATGTCCATTATCGGATTAATCGTCCAATATTCCTGCTTCGGCTGGGGCGTCTATCGGCTCTGGACCGGAGCGATCAATTACGGTACTTTAACCCTCTTCCTGACCCAGTCCGGAAAACTGTCCTCGGCTTTCAACTCCCTGATTTCCATTATTCCTTCCACAGTAGGATCCGCCATATCAGCCGGACGAATTATGGAAATCATCAATCTGCCGAGAGAACAGGGAAACCAGACAGCTTCCGCAGAAATGAAAGAGAAAATCTCCGAGGGATTTTCCATCCATCTGCGCAACGCATCTTTTTCCTACGTTGAAGATCAACAAGTATTATATTCTTCCTGCCTGACAGCAAAACCAAATGAAATCGTCGCTCTGGTAGGCCCATCCGGAGAAGGAAAAACAACTCTGATCCGCATGTTTCTTGGGCTTATCCATCCAGACAGCGGTGAAGCGGTTCTCCAGGCAGGGGACGGAACCGAAATAAACCTGAATGCCGACACCCGCTCCTTTTTCTCCTACGTTCCACAGGGCAACACGGTATTCTCCGGCACCGTCGCAGACAATCTGCGTATGGTAAAGGAAGATGCCACCGATGAAGAAATCATCGAAGCCCTTACCATCTCCTGCGCCTATGATTTCATTAAAGATCTGCCCGAAGGCATTCACAGCAAATTAGGGGAAAAAGGACAGGGATTCTCCGAAGGGCAGGCACAACGTATCGCCATCGCCAGGGCAGTTCTCCGGGATGCGCCAATCCTGTTGCTGGACGAGGCCACCTCTGCACTTGATGTGGCAACCGAACGAAAGGTACTGAAAAATATCATTCAACAAAAACCGAACAAAACCTGTATCGTCACCACCCACCGGCCAAGCGTCCTGAATATGTGCCAGAGGGTTTACCGGATCATGGATACACAACTGACAGAATTAAATGAAGAAGAAGCCGCAAAAATGGCGATGGATTTTTAAAAAACAATTACGTTATTTTTTATCCAGAATATGATACTCCCGGAATAATTCTATCCGCTGATTTCCAATGGATACCGCCCGGGCAGCATCATTATTCTGGCTTTTTTTTGTTTCCTGATGATATTTCATAATACGGGTGATCCAGGCAACGGGCAACAAATACGGATGTTTTTTCAAATACGGATATCGTCCCTCCATATTCTTAGCCGATGGGAACAAGGTTTTTAAAACAGAATGACCCGCTTTCTTTCCCTGTTTTTCTGAAGAAACAGCATTCAAGGTAATGTTGCTGCTATGTTTCCGGCTCATTGTGCCACCCCCATAGATACCGGCATCTAGTAAATCATCCAGCATCAGCTGTTCATCCACCTGAATCTCCTGCCATTCCTGTGGATAGCCAGCCTTAACCGGATCAAATGTCAGATATTTCTGTCCAATCTGAAACAAGGCTGCTGTAAACAGATCGGCATGGATTTCTCTGCACTGGTCTAATATTTTGATCCAATCGACCTCTCTTCCATAGACATTCGCAAACAGGACAATATCACATACCTGCCGTATTCCGAATCCACTGTGAAGGAAATGCTTAAAAGCATGGCAAATCAGGTAGAATAAATGGTCAGTATATCCCATGGTGACAATCTGTTTTCCATCAACGGATAACTTGATTGACCGCTCATAAACCCCATCAAAAAAACGATTCAAATCTCCATAAGCAGAAGATTCCGGCGGAAACAGGCACTTATGCAATTCAATGTATATGGGACTGTCCGGCTTTCCATAAGGAACTTCATAAGCTGTCTGCATATCCTGTGCCGGGTTAGAAGGCTTCATTCCATACCCGATCAAAGCCTGATGACATCTGTCAAACTGTTCTGCGGGAACCAAAACATCTTCATCCCCCGACACACGATAATCCGGGTTCGGATAAAGATTCCGGCATACAATCCCTTTCACAACCAGTGCCTGAATCCCCGCTTCCTGCAAATGCTCAAACATCCCTAAAAAATCACTGGTCTTCATCGTCTGCAGCATAACAGCACGTTTGGTTTGCTGTTTTACAGACAACCAAATCTGCGGCTCGATGTTTCGGGCCGCAGGACAACCATAGACTGCTTCATAAATCATGGGAAGCACCTTATGCTTCCCGGCAATCTGAAAAAGCTCTATCCAAACCTGAGAAGTCAATTCCTTTTCCCACGAGACTTTCTCATTCTTTAATGCCGCTTTTAGCGCCGGCAATAATAACTCTCTCTTTACGTCCATAGTCCTCCTTCTGGTAATCCATCCTGTCACATTATCTTGGAAGGATGTCCACCGTAACAACTTCCGGTACATTATTAAACCTTGGTACCGATTCCGTATTTCCCAAACCAGTTGATAAAACCATTGTAGAACTTCCATCTGTAGATGAATACAGTCCCTGCAGCTTCCCAGGGAACCATCCCATATCCGGTGCATACACACCACCAATCAACGGCAGTACAACCTGTCCACCATGCACATGTCCGGCAAGAACACAATCCACATCCCATTCATCCAGTCCATCATTGAGCATCCAACAGACAGGCATATGGCACATCAGAATCGTGTACAAATCCGTATTTTGAAAATGGTTTATATACTCACATTCCTTTTTTGTAGTATTGTCATGCGGATCAAGATATTTCTCAGGTAAACAATATCCATACAATCCCCCTAATCTAATCATTTGTGAATTAACACATATATCTACATAGTCATATTCTAATACAGAAGCGCCTGCGGCTTCAAATACACTCTCCAATTCTTTTCCATAACGTTCTTCATAATTTATTTCATGATTGCCATAAGATAAATATGTTGGAGCGATATGAACCATATTTGAAATCACATTAATAGCAATATCTAAATTTTCTTCATCTTCATTCAATATATCGCCTGTGATAACTATAATATCTGGATTTTGCTCTGAAACCATTTTAACTAAACGTTCATTATTTTTCCCAAATTCACTATTATGCAAGTC
>JAQYIU010000117.1 GCA_028721415.1 Lachnospiraceae bacterium
TTATTTATAAAAAGAGGTGGAAAGATGAGTTTTATATCCTACTTAATTAACGGCATCAGTCTTGGAAGTATTTATGCCATTATTGCCCTTGGATATACGATGGTATACGGTATTGCAAAAATGCTGAACTTTGCCCATGGTGACGTTATCATGATCGGATGCTATATCGTATTTACTTTGATGACTGGGCTTCAAATGAATTCCATGGCAAGCCTGATTGTGGCGATAATCGGCTGTACGATCCTTGGTGTGGTGATTGAAAAAATTGCTTATAAACCCCTGAGAAAAGCTTCTCCTCTTGCGGTTTTGATCACTGCAATCGGTGTGAGCTATTTCCTTCAGAATGTGGCATTGATCATTTTTGGCGCAGATACGAAATCCTTTACTTCCGTTGTCAACATGGCACCGATCAAGCTGGCAGATGGTAAGCTGACGATTTCCGGTGTTACCATTGTGACCGTTCTGATCTGTATCGTGATCGTGATCGCATTGATGACTTTTATCAAAAAGACCAAATCCGGTCAGGCTATGCTGGCAGTGTCAGAGGATAAAGATGCAGCACAGTTAATGGGTGTGAATGTGAATAAAACGATTTCTCTTACATTTGCTATCGGTTCCGGTCTGGCAGCCATTGCCGGCGTTCTTCTATGCTCCGCGTATCCGACCCTCTCTCCGTATACCGGTTCCATGCCTGGTATCAAGGCCTTTACGGCAGCTGTATTTGGAGGAATCGGCTCGATTCCGGGTGCCTTTATCGGTGGAATTTTACTTGGTGTTATCGAAATTCTCGGAAGAGCATACGTATCTTCTCAGTTATCCGATGCCATTGTATTTGCGGTGCTGATCATCGTATTGCTCGTGAAGCCTACCGGTATTTTGGGTAAACCAATCCAGGAGAAAGTGTAGGTGGTGAAGAAGATGAAAAAATTCAAGAATTTAAAAAAGACAACAAAAAACAACTTGATTACCTATGCCATGGTCATTATCGCCTTTATCGTTGTCCAGATTATGGTTTCCGGAGGCATGATGTCCAGTCTGATGCAGGGACTTCTGGTTCCTCTGTGTACCTATTCTATTGTGGCGATTGGTCTGAACCTTTGTGTTGGATATCTTGGTGAACTTAGTCTGGGTCATGCCGGATTCATGTGCGTAGGTGCATTTTCCAGTGCTTTCTTTACAAAATGTATGGCAACAACAGGAATGAATGAGACAGTAAGATTTATTCTGGCAATTCTCATCGGCACCTTAACCGCGGCAATTTTCGGATATCTGATCGGTATTCCGGTTCTTCGACTTCGCGGTGACTATCTGGCAATCGTAACACTGGCCTTTGGTGAGATCATCAAGAATATTATTAACGTTATGTATATCGGAAGAGATTCCAATGGATTTCATTTCTCCCTGAAGGATAAAGCATCCCTCAATCTGGGTGAGGATGGAGAGATGCTTGTGGATGGTGCAAAGGGAATTACCCGAATTCCTCATCAATCCAGTTTCCTGATTGGAGTGATTTTGATTCTGATTTGTCTTGTGATCGTGTTCCATCTGGTTAATTCACGAAGCGGTCGTGCAATCATGGCGATCCGTGATAATCGTATTGCAGCTGAATCCGTGGGAATCAATGTTACAAAATATAAATTAATGGCATTCAGTATCTCAGCAGCCATTGCTGGTGCAGGTGGAGTGCTTTATGCCCATAACTTATCAACGTTAACTGCCCTTCCTGCAAACTTTGGATACAATATGTCCATCATGATTCTGGTATTTGTTGTGTTAGGTGGAATGGGAAGCTTCCGTGGTTCTATTATTGCGGCTGTCATCCTTACCATGCTTCCGGAAGTTCTTCGTGGACTGGCAGATTACCGTATGCTGATTTATGCGATTGTTCTTATAGTTATGATGCTTTTTAACTGGGCACCAAAAGCAATCGAAATGCGAGAAAAATTTTCAAGTAAGATGAAACATATATTCCATAAAAAACAGACAGAGGAGGTACAGTAATTATGGCAATGCTGGAGATTAAAAATCTGGGTATCTCTTTTGGAGGACTTCGTGCGGTAGATCGTTTCGAGGTAAGTATTGAAAAAGGGCAGCTTTATGGTTTGATCGGACCAAATGGTGCCGGAAAAACCACTGTATTTAATATGCTCACCGGTGTATATAAACCAAGCGATGGTATCATCAAGCTGGATGGAAAAGATCTGGTTGGAAAGAGTACCATCGAGATTAATAAGGAGGGGGTCGCAAGAACCTTCCAGAATATCAGACTTTTTAGTGATCAGTCGGTATTAGATAATGTAAAAATTGGACTTCATAATGATCATCCGTATTCAACCTTAACCGGTATTTTGCGATTGCCAAAATACCGCAAAGTAGAGAAAGAGATGAATGAAAAAGCGCTGGAGTTGTTAAAAGTTTTTGAACTGGATGAAAAAGCAGATTATCTGGCTTCCAATCTCCCATATGGTCAGCAGAGAAAACTGGAGATTGCCCGTGCGCTTGCAACAAATCCGAAATTACTTCTTCTGGATGAGCCTGCAGCCGGAATGAATCCAAATGAAACAAAAGAACTGATGGATACCATTCGATTTGTGAGAGATGAATTCGATATGACCATCCTGCTGATTGAGCATGATATGAAACTTGTTTCGGGAATCTGTGAAGAATTGACGGTTCTCAACTTTGGACAGGTACTTGCTCAGGGTAAGACAAGTGATGTATTAAATAATCCGGAAGTTATCAAAGCATATCTGGGAGAATAGGAGGAAATAACAGTATGGCAATGCTTGAAATTAAAGACCTGGAAGTATATTATGGTATGATTCAGGCCATCAAGGGTATTTCCTTTGAGGTTAATCAGGGCGAGGTCATTGCTCTGATCGGTGCCAACGGTGCCGGAAAGACAACGACGCTTCAGACGATCACCGGTATGCTTCAGGCCAAAAAAGGACAGATTATTTTTGAGGGACAGGATATTACAAAAGTTCCTGGACATAAAATTGTGTCTATGGGAATGGCTCATGTTCCGGAAGGCAGAAGAGTATTTGCACATCTTAGCGTTCTGGAAAACTTAAAATTAGGAGCCTTTACCAGAAAAGATAAAAATGAGATTGAAGAATCCCTGGAAAAAGTATACAAGAGCTTCCCAAGACTGGAAGAGAGAAAGAATCAGTCTGCCGGAACGTTAAGTGGTGGAGAACAGCAGATGCTCGCCATGGGCAGGGCTCTGATGTCCAAACCGAGAATCATCCTGATGGATGAGCCATCCATGGGATTATCTCCGATTTTTGTGGAGGAGATTTTCAATATCATCAAAGAAATTTCTGCAGCGGGAACAACCGTATTGCTGGTGGAGCAGAATGCAAAAAAAGCACTGTCAATTGCAGACAGAGCCTATGTGCTTGAGACCGGTAATATTGTTCTGAGCGGTGATGCAAAAGAACTGATGAATAATGAATCCATTAAAAAGGCATATCTTGGAGAGTAGGTGGTTACATGGAACATACGGTAATTACAATTGCAAGAGGTTATGGAAGTGGTGGAAGAACTCTTGGAAAACTTCTGGCCGAAGAATTGGGTGTGAATTGTTATGACAGAGAACTTCTGCGTATGGCTTCAGAAGAGAGTGGAATTAATGAAGCTCTCTTTGGTGAGGTGGATGAAAAATTAAAAAATATGCCTCTGTTTGGTATCAGTAAAAAGATTTACAAAGGGGAAATTTTTCCGCCGGAAAGTGACGACTTTGTTTCCGATGATAATTTGTTTAATTATCAGGCAAAATGTATTAAAGAACTTGCCAAAACAGAATCCTGCGTGATTATCGGGCGATGTGCTGATTACATTCTGAAAGATGAACCACATGTGATAAAATTATATTTTTATGCACCAATGGAAGATTGTATTGCTCGTGTCAAATCTCAGAATGGTGGAACAGAAAAAGATATTATTAAAAAAATCGAAAAAACAGACAAATATCGTTCTGATTATTACAAATACCATACCGGAAGAAATTGGAATGATGCCAGAAATTATGATTTCTGTTTGAATACTGCCAGCATGAGCTATGAAAAATTAGTTCAGGTAGTGAAAGAATATATCGAAATCTGTAAAAAATAAGTGATCATGGTCTGGTGTAACGGACCAGATTAAACTGATCTTAAACAGAAGTTATAAAAAGCTGTTTTTCTTACAGTGGTGTGAGAAAAGCAGCTTTTTTCTGTTCCGGGGAATGTTAACATGGTGAAATAAAATATTTATTTACTATTATTGTGATAAGAGAGGAAAATAAAGGTTGCCAATTTATTGCCGACAATAGTGATAGCGGTCATCTGGGCGTTGATTGGATAAATGTGTCGCTATGCTGGACTTTAATTTTACGCATAAAAACAAATAATTTTTAGTCAAAAAGGGGAAATTTCTTAATTTTATAAAAAAATACTTTGTTTTTGCAATGTTTCCCTTTATAATATGTTTGAATACTTACATGATGGATACAAAACTTTTTGTAATCTGATTTGCGTAGTTTTGTAAAATATCAGGATATAGAATGAAAGAGGAGATTATTTATGGGCGGAATATTTGGAGTAGCCTCAAAAACAAATTGTGTATTCGATTTGTTTTTTGGAATTGATTACCATTCTCATCTGGGAACACGAAGAGGAGGAATGGCTGTATACGGTGAAAAAGGATTTGACAGATCAATCCATAATATTGAGAATTCACCGTTTCGAACAAAATTTGAGAGAGATGTTGATGAGTTGGAAGGTAATCTGGGAATTGGATGTATTTCAGACAGTGAGCCACAGCCGCTGTTAGTGCAATCTCATCTGGGCAGCTTTGCCATTACTACGGTGGGAAAGATTAACAATCAGGAAGAATTGGTGCAGAATGCATTTAAAAATGGGAAGACTCATTTTCTGGAGATGAGTGGAGGCGGAGTGAACGCCACAGAGCTGGTAGCTTCTCTGATTAATGAAAAACCAAGCATTTCAGAAGGAATTCGTTATGCACAGGAAGTGATTGATGGTTCCATGACTATGCTGGTTATGACAGAACACGGTATCTTTGCAGCTAGAGACCGGTTGGGAAGAACCCCGTTATTTATCGGAGAGAAGGAAGATGCTCATTGTATTTCCTTTGAAGATTTTGCTTATGTGAATCTCGGATATAAAACCTGTAAGGAGTTGGGGCCTGGCGAGGTGGTATTTGTCAGACCGGATAAGATTAAGACAGTAATCCCGGCTGGAGATAAGATGAAGATCTGTTCCTTCCTCTGGGTATATTATGGATATCCGACAGCCAGCTATGAAGGTGTTAATGTGGAAGAAATGCGTTATAAATGTGGGGAATTGCTGGCAAAACGTGATGATGTGAAGCCGGATTATGTTGCCGGAGTACCTGATTCCGGTATTGCTCATGCGGTTGGTTATGCCAACGCATCCGGAATTCCATTTGCCAGACCATTTATCAAATATACGCCAACCTGGCCAAGATCCTTTATGCCACAGAATCAGAAGAAAAGGAATCTTATTGCAAAGATGAAACTGATTCCGGTGGATGCGTTAATCAAAGGAAAGAAACTGTTGTTGATTGACGATTCTATTGTCAGGGGAACACAGCTCGGGGAGACAACAGAATTTCTCTATGAGAGCGGTGTGGAAGAAGTACATATTCGACCAGCCTGCCCCCCACTGTTGTATGGCTGTAAATATCTGAATTTCTCCCGCTCCAATTCCGAACTTGATCTGATTACCCGTCGGGTAATTCTGGAACGGGAAGGAGAAGAAAAAGCCAATGATCCGGAGATTCTCGCACAATATGCAGATCCTGATAGCGAAAAATATCAGGCAATGTTGGATGATATCTGTAAGAAACTGAATTTTACATCCCTGCGTTATCACAGACTGGATGATATGATTGAATCCATCGGTATTGATCCGGAAAACCTGTGTACCTACTGTTGGAACGGAAAAGAATAATAATCAATAAAACGAAGCGCAGCTTTCAGACTTCTGGCTGCGCTCTTTTTTTGTATAAAAAAGCCAGAGTTTTTTTACTCTGTCAGTTACTTTAAGAGAATAGCAAGAAAAATTCATTTCGTTTATTTTTTCTTTAAAATTGTCTGTTAAAATGTATTTTATTCCAGTATTTTTCAGAGAGGAGGCTTTTTTTGAATATCAGAAAGAAATTAACGGTTGCCAGTGTATTGATGGTATTGATTCCTGTTGTAGTTGCAGTGATGCTTTCTTTTCTTCTTATTTTTTATAAGGGTGATGGAATGATTAATAGATTGAAGGATTTGTATGAGAATGACAATGGCCTTCTGAATGTTCAGTCGATTTTGTATCAGAATAAAGATTTGATATTAAGTTATGAGCCCCTTCAAGAAAATGACATAGACGAAGATAATGATGACGAAGATGAAAAACAAGATGAGGATGAAGACGACGAGGATGAAGACAATGAGAATGATGATGAAAAAGAGAATATTCATGATGTGTTTGGTAAATTAGAAAATGAATTGAATGCATTGGGATATTATTATCAGATGCAATGGAATAATCATGTGATTATCAACAACCTTCCAAAAGGTGCGGAAGAGGTAATTGTTTCCGTCGCGGGAAGTGAATATGAAACCATACGAAATATTTCGGTTTCTGAAGAAAACATTTCAGTTGTTAAGCGTTCGTATTTTGACGATGGAAAAGAGATGGAGGTTCTGGCTTACTGTGACCAATATAGGAACAGCACCCATTCTTCTCAAATCATTCGTGAAATTATGACTGTGATTGTATTCTTTTTATTTGTTTTACTTGTAACTGTAGTATGCAGTATCTTTATTCTTACCCGATGGCTGAGTGGAGGCATGCGAAAATCTCTCGATGAATTATCGGAAGGAGTTCGTCAGATTCAAGCTGGCAATTTAGGGTATCGGATTCACAGCAAAAAAAAGGATGAGTTGGGAAAAGCCTGTGATGAATTTGATGAGATGGCAGAATATTTTGAGGAATCCGTTAGGGAGAAGGAGCAGTATGAAAAGTCCAGAAAACAGATGTTGGCCGGAATTTCCCATGATCTGCGAACCCCGCTGACCTCAATCAAGGCATATGTGGAAGGACTGCTGGATGGCATTGCAGGTACCGAGGAGAAAAAACAAAAATATTATAAAGCGCTGCAAACCAGAACAGCGGATCTGGAAGCACTCATTGATAATCTCAGTCTGTTTTCCCGTTTTGACCGGGGAGACTACCATTATTCTATGGAAATGATTCAAATCAATGTGTTTATAGACGACTATCTCATGGAAAACGAAATGGATTATCAAGGGAAGCATCTATTATTGCAAAAAAGTGATTGGACGGAGGAACCTTTATGGATCCTCGGAGACAGAAAGCAATTGAAGCGAGTTCTTGGAAATCTGGTGGATAATGCGATTAAATATAGCGAGAAAAAGGAGACGATCTTGGTACTCAGCCTTCATAAAGAAGGAAATTATGTTTATCTGGAAATGGAAGATAATGGGCCGGGAGTTCCTGAAGAAGAGAGAGATCGAATATTTGAAACCTTTTATCGGGGAGATAAAGCACGGCAAAATCCGGGAAACGGAAGTGGTCTGGGACTTTCCGTTGTCCGGGAAATCCTGAAAGGCCATGGGGCAGAAATAAAAGCGGATGCAGGTAAAAACAATCATGGACTTAAAATGATTTTGAAATTTCCATTGAAAGGAGGAACGGATCATGAGAAAAATTTTGATTGTGGAAGATGATATTTTGATTGCGGAGATTGAAAGAGATTATCTGGAAATTGAGAATTATGAAGTCACCATATGTCAGGACGGACAGGAAGGATTGAGACTCGCATTAAATAATGATTTCGATCTCCTCCTTCTTGATGTAATGTTGCCGGGAATCAGTGGCTTTACCATTTGCCGCGAGATAAGAAAGGAAAAAGATATCGCCATTATCATGGTGACAGCCAAAAAGGAAGATTTGGATAAAATCCGAGGGCTTGGGCTGGGAGCAGATGATTATGTGGTGAAACCTTTCAGTCCGGGAGAACTGGTGGCGAGAGTAAAGGCCCATATTAACATACATGAAAGACTGAAAGGATCCGCTTTAAAAGAAAAAGGAAATGAATTTGAAAAAGGAAGTATTGAGGCTGCCCATCTGAAGATTATTCCTCTGTCCAGGCAGGTGTTTGTTGGCGAAAAAGAAATCGAACTGACAAATAAAGAGTTTGAATTATTGTATTTTCTAGCTTCTAATCCAAACATCGTATTTTCAAAAGATACACTATTTGACCGCATTTGGGGACTCGATGCAATGGGAGATACCGCAACAGTGGCGGTCCATATTAATCGAATTCGGGAAAAAATCGGAACAGATGAAGCCAATGCAAAACTGATCGAAACTCTGTGGGGAGCAGGATATCGTTTCAGAAAAGGATAAAAAATTTATAAAAAGTTTAAAATTGATTTAGAATCTATTTAAGGAGGCATTTTATAATAAAGTCATATTAAAAAAAGGAGGAAAAACAATGATGAGAAGAAAAATTATTACAGGTATAGCAGCATTTTTAATTTGTGCAGCAATGATTCTTCCGGTTTCGGCAGCGATAAAAGCAGATCGGATCGCCATTGAAGGGAAAAAAACAGTAACTGTCGGAAAAACCATTGAGTTGGATAGCGAAATATATCCGGATAAAGTGGAAGTGAAAGACAGTGATATAATCTGGATCAGCAGTAAGCCGTCGGTAGCAAAGATTCTTCGTAAATATGACGATGATACACAACTGAAAGGTATGAAGGAAGGCACTACTACAATTACTGTCAGAATTAAAGGAACAGAGATAAAGGCAACGCAGAAGGTGACAGTGAAAAAGGCAACAAATACAACTTCCGGTGCGTCAACAGATAAAACAAAATTGACAAAATATAAAAAGAAGGCAAAAAATATAAAAACAGAGATTAAAAAAGTAACCCTTGCTTCCACATTTGAAGGAAGAAGAAAACAATATAATGGATTTGACAGCCGCTTAGATTCCATCGGAAATAAATTAGATGCTATGGAAGATAAATGGGAGAATAAATATGACCGCGGTGAAATCAAACGGACTACATATCGTTCCATGGAAAAAAAAATTGAAAAAATTGAGGATTATCTGGAAACGGTAGAAAACTATCTGGAGAAAAAATTTAATTATGAATTTGACGATTAGAAAGAAAAGAGGTCTGAAAATCAGATCTCTTTTTTCATCGAGTTTTTTTGAAAAAAATGAATAAAAGGAAATGTTTTTTCCCATAATGAGAGAAGGAAAAATTTTCTTACTGATAACTAGGAGGGATTTTATGAGTCATTTATTTGTAAAAGATCATTTCCTGATCGAGGATGTTCATGGACTGGAAATATTGGATTCCCGGGGAAATCCGACGGTGGAAGTGACAGTGAGGCTGAAATGTGGTGCTCTGGGTAAAGCCATTGTTCCATCCGGTGCATCTACGGGACGCTATGAAGCCTTGGAACTTCGGGACGGTGAAAAACGTTTTGGAGGGAAAGGGGTTGAGCGGGCAGTCACGAATGTGAATACACGTATCTGTGACCGGTTATGTGGCTGTAATGCGCTGAATCAGAGGGAAATTGATCGGATTCTGGTAGAAGCTGACGGAACAGAAAATAAAGGAAAATATGGTGCTAACGCCATTTTAGGTGTTTCTCTGGCGACGGCTCAGGCAGCAGCGGACGGATTGGGAATTCCCCTTTACCGGTATATCGGTGGTGTGAACGGAAATGTACTTCCGATTCCGATGATGAATGTAATCAATGGTGGAGTACATGCCAGGAATTCTATAGATTTTCAGGAATTCATGATTATGCCTGTTGGTGCGGAAACATTTTCGGAAGGGATTCAGATGTGTGCCGAAATATATCAGGCCCTGAAAGAAATTTTGAATGAAAAAGGTTATTCTACCGGAGTTGGAGATGAAGGAGGATTTGCACCGGATCTGGATTCAGCGGAAGTTGCATTATCTCTTCTGTGTGATGCTACGGAAGCTGCCGGATATAAAACCGGGGAAGATATTCAGTTCGCCATGGATGCAGCGGCCTCCGAACTTTATGATGAAAATACAAAGAGGTATTATTTTCCGGGAGAAAGCAGGATGAAAGAAAAAGAAATCTATCGGAATGCGGAAGAAATGGTGCAGTATTATGAAGAACTTGTAGATCAATATCCTGTTTGTTCTATTGAAGATGGATTAGGAGAAGAAGATTATGCCGGCTGGAAAGTACTCACCTATCGCCTGGGAGAACGGATTCAGCTGGTTGGGGATGATCTTTTTGTGACGAATACAAAACGATTAAGGGATGGAATCGAAAAAGGAATTGGAAATTCTATTTTGATTAAACCAAATCAGATTGGTACTCTTTCTGAGACCTTAGATGCCATTCGGATGGCACAGAAAGCAGGTTACACCACTGTGATTTCGCATCGAAGCGGAGATACAGAAGATACGACAATTGCAGACCTGGCGGTGGCAGTGAATGCGGGTCAGATAAAAACAGGAGCTCCGTGCCGGGCAGAGAGAACCGCCAAATACAATCAGCTTCTTCGCATTGAAGAAGAATTGGGAAATCAGGGTGTGTTCGGAAAGCAAAAATAGTTGGAAAAAAGTTCTTTACTTCTCTAAAAATGTATTCTAATATAATAAGGAACGATTTTGAATAGGATAACAGGAGGAGTAAAATGAAACGATATATTGCG
The DNA here is from genome assembly GCA_028721415.1 of Lachnospiraceae bacterium. GTDB lineage: Bacteria > Bacillota > Clostridia > Lachnospirales > Lachnospiraceae > Anaerobutyricum. The sequence goes on from JAQYIU010000117.1 coordinate 10,759, forward strand.
ATCATATTGTCTGTTTTGCTGATGATTCAGGCGTGCGGATGCAGCACTGCCAGTGATCTGTTTCCGGAGAACACGGCATCTCAGGGAGACGGACAGACGACTACCATTGATGATGGGGGGATAAAAGTAGGATTTTTATTCCCATCGAATAATGATTCAACAGATACCACATCTCATGTGGAAGGAATTCGAAAGATGCAGGTGGAGACAGGATTAACAGATTCTCAAGTTGTCATCAAGAAAAGTGTGGGAAAAGAAGATTGCGAATCTGAGATAGATGAACTGGTGGAAAAGGGATGTAATATTATTTTTGCCTGCGATAAAAGATATGAGGCTGCCGTTGTGGAAGCAGCATCCGAATATCCTGATGTGCAGTTCTGTCAGGAGGACGGTAAAAAGGCCGAGAAGAGTGGTTTGGATAATATGCATAATTTTTATGTACGTCTTTATGAAGCTTATTATGCAGCAGGTGTTGTTGCAGGTATGAAACTGAATGCTATGTTAAACAGTGGGCATATCAGCAGCAGTTCCTGCGTAATTGGCTTTGTTGCTGACAAGGAGTCCCCGGAAAGTATCAGCTGCCTTAATGCATTTTATCTTGGAGTAGGCAAAGTGTGTTCTCAGGCTTCCGTGCTTGTTCGTTATGTCGGAAGCAAAGGTGTTTATGATGATGACGGAGAAGCCGCAAAGCAGTTGGTGGAAGCAGGGGTCGGCATGATGTGTCAGCACACTTATACAACAGCAGTGGCGGCGGTTTGTGCAGAAAATGATATTCCTGTGGTAGGAAATGAAGTGAATATCATCAATGCTGCACCGAAGGAAGCAATCACATCGGCTGCAGCTGACTGGAGTGTTTATTACACTTATGCAGTGAACGCTTTCATGAATGGAGATGAGATTGATGTTGACTGGTGTGGTGGATATGAAGATGGTGCTGTGACTCTCACACAGCTGAACGATTCTGTTTTGGTTGAAGGTGCAGTAGAGCGATTACAGGAAACAGAGAAAAATCTTCGAAATGGAAAAGAAAAAGTATTTGATACAGAACGATTTACTGTTGATGGAGATTCTCTGGAAGATATGGTGAAAACAGCTTCTGATTTTAAGAAATACAAAAAATTGGTTTCTAATGGGGAATATAAAGAATCTTTCAAACGTTCCGCCCCGATGATAGAATTTTTGATTGATGGTGTAGAAGAAAGCACTTATGATTATCTGGCAGAAATTGAGGAAGGAAGCAGTGAAGCGTCCACAGACACAGAGGAAGAGTAGCAGGATACAAATGAGGAACAACAAATTCTTTCTTGTATTTTCACTATCGATGTGATATTATAACATGAGTTATGTGTTACGGACAGGAGGTGTAGAAGTTGGTAAGAACAGCAGTTACAGTTTTATATATTATCATATGTCTTGCATTGATCGTAGTTATTTTGATGCAGGAAGGTAAATCAGCCGGGTTTGGTACATTTAGTGGACAGGTAGATTCCTATGTAAGAAAGAATCATGGACGTACAAGAGAAGGAAAGTTAGAGAGATTGACAGTCGTTCTTGGAGTTTTATTCTTTGTGGTTGCCATAGGTCTTAGCCTGAAGTTTTTCCAATAGATATATTACCGCCTCGTTTGAGGCGGTTTTTCTTTTGCAAAAAAAAGGAAGAGAATAAGATTATGGAAGATAGATTATTATTTGAACAGAGAAAAAACACAATCAGGGAAATGATTTATGATGAGAATTATATCCCTCTTAAATTGAAAGAGATGGCTTATCTGATGGATGTGCCCCAGAAGGACAGAGAAAAGCTGAAAGAGGTTCTGGATGCCCTGTTGGTAGATGGCAGCGTGGAACTTACAGCAAAAGGAAAATACATTAAGCCGGAAAAACAGAATCTCATCGGAACATTTACTTCCCATCCAAGAGGATTTGGTTTCGTTACCGTGGAAGGGGAAGAGGATGATATTTTTATTCCGGAAGATTATGTGAACGGAGCCTTTCACAAAGATATGGTTCGCATAAAAGTGACCAAAAAATATACATCAGAAGGAAAAAGAAAAGAAGGTGTTGTACTGAAAGTCCTGGAGCGAGGAACCAGATCATTGGTGGGAACCTTTCAGCAAAACACATCTTTTGGTTTCGTGATTCCGGATGATACTCATTATGGTAAAGACATTTTTATTTCCAAAAAAAATTTAAATGGGGCGAAGCAGGATGACAAAGTGGTGGTTCGGCTCTTAAATTATGGAACAGAAAGAACCAAACCGGAAGGAGAGATTACAGAAATCCTTGGAAATGTCAATGACCCTGCCACGGATGTCACTTCAATACTAAAAGCTTATGAGATAGAAGAAAAATTTCCGAAAGCAGTGCTTAAGGAAGCAAAAGCGATTCCGAAAGAAGTTGTTTTTGATAAATCATCAAAGAGAGCTGATTATCGTGATCTTTTGACGGTGACCATTGACGGGGAAGATGCCAGAGATCTGGATGATGCAATCACGCTTCAGAGGGAGCAGGACGGCTATCTTCTTGGAGTGCATATTGCCGATGTGAGTCACTATGTGACGGAAGGTTCGCCGCTTGATTGTGAGGCATTAAAGAGAGGAACCAGTGTATATCTGGCTGATCGTGTTGTCCCGATGCTGCCAAGAGAACTTTCCAACGGAATCTGTTCCCTCAATATGGGAGTGGATCGTCTGACTTTAAGCTGTATGATGCATATTGATAAAAAAGGAAATGTGACTGACCATAGTATAACCGAAGCAATTATCCGAGTGGATCAGAGAATGAGTTATAACGGTGTGCAGGCTATTCTTTCCGGAGAAAATCATCCGGAAGGAGAGCGGGAAGAGATACGGGAATTGTGTTTCCTGATGAGAGAAGCTGCCGCGATTTTGAAAGAAAAAAGAAGAAAAAGAGGCGCTATTGATTTTGACTTTCCGGAATCAAAAATTGTTCTGGATGATAAAGGATATCCGATAGATATTTACCCTTATGAACGCAATACGGCAACGGATATCATTGAGGATTTTATGCTGCTTGCTAATGAAACGGTGGCCGAAGATTATTTCTGGCAGGAACTTCCTTTTGTATACAGAACTCATGAGACACCGGATTTGGATAAGATTAAAAAATTGGATACCTTTATCCGTAATTTTGGGTTCTATATGAAAACAGGAAGGGAGAATTTCCACCCGAAGGAAATACAGAAATTATTATTTTCTTTGGAAGGAGAGCCTGAAGAAGCATTGATCAGCCGGCTGGCACTCCGTTCCATGAAACAGGCAAAATACACCACGCTGAATGTAGGACATTTTGGCCTTTCTACTCAGTACTATACTCATTTTACATCACCGATTCGGCGTTATCCGGATCTTCAGATTCATCGGATTATCAAAGAAAATCTTCATGGAGAGCTTGGCAGAAAAAGAATCGAACACTATGATCAGATTCTTCCTTCTGTGGCAGACCAGAGTTCCAAGCTGGAACGTCGTGCTCAGAACGCTGAGAGGGATGTGGAGAAATTGAAAAAAGTCGAATATATGAAAGAACATCTTGGTGAATATTATGAAGGTGTGATATCTGGAGTAGCAGCCTGGGGATTCTTCGTGGAATTGGAAAATACAGTTGAAGGAATGGTTCCAATCCAATCCCTTTTAGACGATTACTACATTTTTGATGAACAGCAGTATCAGTTGATTGGCGATCATACCGGACGGGTTTTCACTCTGGGCCAAAAAGTGAATATTATCGTGGATTCTGCTGATAAAGGCACAAAAACCATTGACTTTGTGTTGGCAGAATTTTATGATGAAGAGGAGGAAGACGAACCTTTATTAAATGACTGGATGAATGATGACGAAGTTGACCAGCTTTTACAGTATTACGAGAAGAAAAATATTGGTGAGCTTTAGGATAAGATAATATTTGATAAAACTGGTATAGTTGCTTGTGAAATAATAGAAAATGTTCAGAAATGGGGAGGAAAATATGCCTAAATCAGAAGGAATTCGCCTGATTACAAATAATAAAAAAGCCTACCATGACTATTTTATCGATGAAAAATATGAGGCGGGAATTGAATTACACGGAACAGAGGTCAAATCTCTTCGTATGGGCAAATGTAGTATTAAAGAATCCTTTGTAACAATTCATAAAGGAGAAGTTTTGATTAATCATATGCATATCAGTCCGTACGAAAAAGGAAATATTTTCAATAAAGATCCGCTTAGAACCCGTAAATTGCTATTACATCGGGCAGAAATCAATAAACTGGAAAATCAAATCAAGATGAAGGGATATACCATCATGCCTTTGAAGGTGTATCTGAAAGGGAGTCTTGTAAAAGTGGAAATCGGTCTTGCCAGAGGTAAGAAACTGTATGATAAGAGACAGGATATCGCGAAAAAAGATGCGCAGAGAGAGGCACAAAGAGACTTCAAGATCCGCAATCTGGGCTGACAGGCTCTAAGCACATTTTCCTTTTTTCTCATAAGATATAATGAGCCTGTTAAAATCGAGAAACTCAAAGACTTACTTTTTGCGAAGAGTTCTCAAAGGGGAATCTCGTTTGGGCGATAATATATCTGATAAGAAAAAGGAGTATAGCAATCAACATCATGAATGTGATAAACAGAAACATGTGCATGAGATAACCGGAAGTACCCGTGTTTTCAGAGAATGTGACGAGTGCCATAATCACAGATTTTGTACTGTTACCGGTGAGGCCATTTACACTCCGGACAAAAAACAACATTATCATGAAGTGAAATTCCGTACCGATTTTTCCGACAGACATTTCCATGAATTTTGCGGAAAAACCGGTAGTAAAAGAAATCAGAAAATAGCCTTGACATAATGGTTATTTTCAGTATAATAATAGTGCTACAGTTCAAAACTGTTATTAAACTGTCTTGTAGGCAGGTCTTATTATGGGCTTGTACTGGTTTCGACGGGGATTTTGAACGTGGGGCAGCCATCCGTGGTCCGGGACCACGATAAAACTCGGAATTTAAATATAAACGCTGAAGATAATTTAGCATACGCTGCCTAGTTGCAGCTGTCGGCCTTAGTTTACCCACAGACTGAGAGTCCGGCACCGATTATGTGGGACACTCGTACTTTTAAGCTTTGCGAAGTATGAAGTATTATGAA
>JAQYIU010000118.1 GCA_028721415.1 Lachnospiraceae bacterium
AAATGAAAAAAACACCGCTTGATGGCTAGGTGAGCGATGTTTTTTTCAACCATCCGGCTAAAAGGAGGAGGTCCGGAAGGTAGGTATAATTTAATTGAATCGTTGAGAAATAGTTGAAACCAATATCTGAAATCAATTTCATCTATCGACATTATAATATAACAAGTGGACAAAAAAGTCTATTCACTAGTTTTACAAAAAAATTACGAGATTTCCACCTTTTCTAAGCAAACTCGACAAAAAATGATAAAATCCTGTTAATTTAAGAGAATTATTTGAATTCATAGAGAAAAATGCACAGATTTAAATGCAATCACGGGGAAATAAATGTCTGATTAAGGTAAATAAAAGTATATCGAAAAATACAAATTACTTATTGACATATATACAAAAAATTGATATACTTGCTTTAATACGGTAAAGTCTTAGAACAAAAGTAGTACTTTCTTTACGGAACATAACAGAGAGTCGGGCAGGTGAGAGCCGATATGGGAAGAAGAGAGGAATGGATTTGGGAGATGCAAGGTGAAGTGACAGTAGCCGAAGCCGCGTCCTCGCGTTACAGGGGTATGATATCGATTGAGTTCTGTATCAGAAATGAGAGAATCGCATAGCAGTTTTCAATTGTGGAATTGTTATAGGATTAATGAGGGTGGCACCGCGGATTATTCGTCCCTGACTTTTTAAGTCAGGGACTTTTTTTTGTGTAAGACGGAAGCTTTGCAGCAAAATTTTGGAAACTGACATGATGTGCATCCAATGCCTTTTAGGAAAGGAGAAATCTATGAAGCGTATAAGAAGAGCTTACAGTAAGACAGTGAGTATTATCAATGAGACCGCTGTGGATATCTACAGCAGTTTTGTGGGAGAAGGAAAAGGGTTTTTGTTGGAAAGTTATGACAAAAACTATGATCGTTATGTATTTATGGGGAAGGATCCGGAGGAAATCATCCAGACGGAAGAAGACCGTCTTTTGATTCATAGAAAAGATGGAACAGACATGGTACTGGAAGGCAATCCGATGGATTTGCTGAAAATATATTACAGTGATTTTGAAATTCGTCAGGACGGAACGCCTCTTGCATTTAGTGGTGGTCTGGTAGGGGCTTTAGGATATGATTTTGTAAGATACCAGGAGAAATTACCTGACAATAATCCTGATGAAATCGGAATCGGTACGATTCAGCTCATGTTGGTCACAGAATTTTTATCCATCGACCATATGGCTGAGACCATGACTGCTGTTGTGGTGGAAGAGGATAATCAGGAAGGAAGAAAAAGAGCGACCGATTGTTGTGAGAAAATGATAGAGGAAGCCCTTAGGGATACAGGAAAGTTTTCAAATAATAATTTCGAACCGGACGGGGTGATTGTGAAACAATCAGATTCCCTGGAGCAGTATTGCCACAAGGTGGAAAAAATCAAAGAATATATCGTAGAAGGACATGTGTTCCAGACGGTACTATCCCAGAGATGGACGGTGGAAACAAAACAGAAAGGATTTGCTCTTTATCAGAAACTTCGTGAAATTAACCCATCTCCATACATGTATTATTTCAATTTCGGTGATTTTGAAATCATCGGAAGTTCCCCGGAGATGGTGGCAAAACACAAAGATAATCTTGTGATAACCTGTCCGATTGCCGGAACAAGACCTCGGGGAAAGACAGAGGAAGAAGATATGATACTGGAAGCAAGTCTTCTTAAAGATCCGAAGGAAAAGGCAGAGCATGTAATGCTGGTGGATTTGGCAAGAAATGATATGGGGCGAATCGCAGAATTTGGAAGTGTGAAAGTGAAAGACTTTATGCACATTCAGAGATATTCCCATGTGATGCATCTGGTTAGTTTTGTGGAAGGAAGAAAACGTACAGAATTTCATCCAATCGATCTCATTTATTCTTTTCTTCCGGCAGGAACCCTAAGTGGGGCACCGAAGGTTCGGGCTATGGAAATTATTGATGAGCTGGAGGAAGTACGAAGAGGGCTTTACGGTGGGGCTGTCGGATACATTGATTTCAATGGAAACATGGACTTCTGTATTACCATTCGTACTATGATAAAAAAAGGTAATCTGGTATATCTGCAAGCAGGAGCCGGTATTGTGGCGGACAGTGATCCGGTGAGTGAATATAATGAATGCTGCAATAAAGTACGTGCCCTTGCCAAGGTTTTAGTACAGGAGGAAAACTTATGATCTTATTAATTGATAATTACGATTCCTTCACTTACAATCTCTACCAGTATATGGGAATCTTCTATAAAGATATTAAAGTGGTGAGAAACGATAAAATTACCATAGAAGAAATCTACCAATTGAATCCGGAGCGGATCGTTCTCTCTCCGGGACCGAAAAGTCCTGCGGAAGCCGGTATCTGTATGGCTGTGGTAAAAGAATTTTATGATAAAAAGCCGATTCTTGGGATTTGTCTTGGTCACCAGAGTATTGGGGCGGCATTTGGAGCAAAAATCGTGCACGCAAAAGAGCTGATGCATGGCAAACAGTCACTGATCGAACATGATGGAACGGGTATTTTTCAAGGAATTCCAAGCCCCATACATGTTGCCAGATACCACTCATTGGCTGTAGATGAAAATACATTGCCGGAAGAATTTCAGATTCTTGCAAGAACGGCAGACGGAGAAATCATGGCAATGAAGCATAGGAACTATCCGGTGGTCGGAATTCAGTTCCATCCGGAATCTATATTTACCGACCATGGCAAAAAAATGATTGAGAATTTCTTATTTCACATGTAGAGGAGGCATAGCATGATATTGGATATAATTGTAGAAGATAAGAAAAAACGTCTTCTCGAACAGAAAAAAATAATATCCGAAGAAAAAATGAAAGAAATGGCCCTGGCATCTGAGAGAAAAAGCATTTCCTTTTATGATGCTCTGGCAAAAGATGGTTTGTCCATTATCGGAGAGTTTAAAAAGGCATCTCCAAGTATGGGAAAAATAAAGATGACCATGGAACTGGAAGATCGAATTGAAGAATATAACTCCTCTGTGGATGCAATTTCTTGTCTGACAGAAGAAGATCATTTTGGTGGAAGCGTGGAATATTTCAAAAAAATCCGTGCAATTACTTCCTTGCCGATGATCCGAAAGGATTTTATCATTGATCCGTATCAGATTTATGAGGCAAAAGTGATTGGAGCAGACTGTATTCTGTTGATCGCCGCCATTTTGAACGATGAACAGATGAAGGAATATTATGATCTGGGCACCTCTCTTGGGATGGATGTGCTGGTGGAGACCCATGATGAGGAGGAAATGAACCGGGCACTCCGATTGCAACCGAAAATTGTCGGTGTCAACAATCGAAATCTGAAGGATTTCACCATTTCTCTCGACAATACAAAACGACTTCGACCGATGGTGCCGAAGGGAACCGTGTTCGTATCCGAAAGTGGGGTCACGGAGGATGAACATATCCGATTTTTAAAAGAATGCGGGGTAGATGCCCTGTTGATTGGAGGTGCATTCATGCTTTCCGAAGAGCCGAAGGCACTGGCAGGAAAGTGGAAGAAGATATATGCTGAACAAAAAATTAATTAAAATATGTGGAATCACCTGCAGCAAAGACATAGCATATGCCAATGAACTGTTACCGGAATTTGTCGGATTTGTGTTGTTTTATCCGAAAAGTAAGCGTAATATTGGGTTGAAAGAAGCAACTCGCTTGCTTGAACAATTGAACAAAACGATATATTCTGTAGCGGTGACAGTCTCTCCGACCGTAGAACAGGCGAAGCAGATACAGGAGACCGGTTTCCATTGCATTCAGATTCATGGAAAAATGTCCGATGCAGTCTATGAAGCACTTCAGATTCCGATTTTTCGCGCTTTTAATGTGACGGACACGGAACAGATGGAAGAACTCCAGTCGAAAGAAAAAGTAAGGGGCTATGTGTTTGATGCGAAAACGCCAGGCAGTGGAAAGACCTTTGACTGGAATCTCCTTAAAAATGTGGATCAGGGAGATAAGCTGTTGTTTCTGGCAGGAGGAATTGGAGAACACAATGTAAAACAGGCAATTGCTCAAGTGAATCCTGATGTGATCGATGTAAGCTCTGCCGTCGAAAATCCCGATGTTGATGGAAGATGCGGTGGAAAGAATAAAGAAAAAATGAGAAAAATTATAAGGATGGTGCATGATGAAGAATAAAAAATACGGTGAATATGGCGGACAATATGTGGCAGAATCTTTGATGAATACTTTGAAAGAACTGGAGACAGCTTATGGGGAGGCGATTGCGGATCCGAAATTCATAGAAGAGTATCAATATTATCTGAAAGAATACGTGGGAAGAGAGACACCCCTTTACTATGCGGCAAAGCTTTCTGAGAAATATGGAACCAAAATTTATCTGAAACGAGAAGATCTGAATCATACAGGAGCTCACAAAATCAATAACGTGATCGGGCAGATTCTTCTGGCAAAACGGATGGGTAAGAAGAAAGTAATCGCGGAGACCGGCGCGGGACAGCATGGTGTTGCCACTGCCACCGGTGCAGCCCTGTTTGGAATGGAATGTACGGTATACATGGGTGAAGAAGATATGGAACGACAGGCACTCAATGTATTTCGTATGGAAATGCTTGGAGCAAAAGTGGAATGCGTGAAGACCGGAAGTCGAACTCTGAAAGATGCCACGAACGAGGCAATTCGTACCTGGGCAAAGACTGCAGAAGATACTTTCTATATTATTGGTTCTGCCGTTGGACCACACCCTTATCCTGAGATGGTAAAAGAATTTCAGCGTGTGATCAGTGTGGAAGCCAAAAAACAGATTCTTGAAAAGGAAGGAAGACTGCCGGATTGTGTCATCGCTTGTGTTGGAGGCGGATCAAATTCCATTGGTATGTTTGCAGAATTTATTGAAGAAAAAGATGTGGAGCTCATTGGTGTGGAAGCCGCGGGATTTGGTATCGAGACGGGAAAACATGCCAGTGCTTTTGCGGTAGGAAAACCAGGAGTGCTTCATGGCATGCGTTCTTACCTACTGCAGGATGAAGACGGAAATGTGCAGATTGCCAGCTCAATTTCTGCGGGTCTGGACTATCCGGGTGTTGGTCCGGAACATGCTTACTTACATGATACGGGCCGTGCCACCTATGTGCCGATTACGGATGATGAGGCCATGGAAGCATTACTTGAATTATGTAAAGTGGAGGGTATCATCCCTGCCATTGAGAGTGCCCATGCTTTAGCCTATGCATTTAAAAAAGCAAAAACCATGACTAAAGATCAGATTATGATCGTAAACCTTTCTGGACGTGGAGACAAAGACGTCCATACGATTGCAGACTATTTCAAAGACAGGGGGTATAACTAAGATGAGTCAGACAGAAAATCGCATCGAAAAAAGATTTGCAGAACTTCAGGCAGAAGGAAAAAAAGCATTTATTACATATATGACGGCAGGACTTCCGGATATGGAGACGACAAAAGCCCTGATTCGTGCTCAGGAAGAAGCAGGAACGGATATCATTGAGGTTGGAGTGCCTTTTTCAGATCCGACTGCAGATGGTCCGGTGATTCAGGATGCCTCTTATCGCTCCATTTGTAATGGAACCAATCTGAAAAAAATTTTTCAGGCAATCGAAGAAATAAGAGTGGATTGTGGTATTCCAATTGTGTTCATGATGTATTATAATACCATTATGTATTATGGAATTGAAGCGTTTGCTGCAAAATGTGCCCAGGTGGGCATCGATGGTCTGATTGTTCCCGACCTTCCGAAAGAGGAACAGGATGAATTACAAGAAGCATTGGATCAGACAGAAAATGCACCGATTTTGATTCAGCTGGTTTCTCCGGTATCCGGCGATCGCATTCCGATGATATTGGAAAATGCCAGAGGATTTGTATACTGTGTTTCCTCCATGGGAGTAACCGGACAGGCGGCAGATTTCCATAAAAACGTGAGAGCGTATCTGGAAAATGTAAAGAAGATTTCAAAGATTCCGGTTATGATGGGATTTGGAATCCGGACGTCAGCGGATGTGGAACAGTTGAAGGATATTATTGACGGCTGTATCGTCGGTTCTCATTTTATCCAGCTGATGGAACAGCATCAATATGATCTGGAAGTGGCAAAAAACTATATCCGCACATTTAAAAAAGAATTGAATGAAGCATAAGTTTGGGATAGAGAGAATGGAAAGAGTAAACGATAATGATTGTATCAATTTGCAGGAAAACAAAATAATTGCAGAATCATGTCAATTAGAATGGAAGAATTCGGAGATTCTATTTGAAGGAAAAGGCAATGTAGTATATTTTTCTGGAAAAAAGAATGAAGTGATACATTTACAGAATACACGGATCAAATGTATTGGTGATAATAATCTGATTTTTGTCTGTTCGTCAAGATTTCCATTGAAAGCAGTGATTACTGTTGGATACGGATGTACAATTTATATTGGAAAGAAGTTTTATTCTACAATTCCAGTATATCTGATGGCCAATGAATGTTCTTATATTCATATTGGAAAAGATAATCTTTTTGCAAGAGATATCTGGCTACGGACCTCTGATATGCATATGATCTATGATATTGATACCGGCAAAAGAATTAATAAAAATAGAAGTATTTATATCGGGGAACATGTATGGATTGGACAAAATGTATCTTGTTTAAAAGGAGCAGTCATTGGAAATGGCAGCGTGATTGGAAATGGAAGTTTGGTAACAGGCGAAAAAACAATGGAAGTAAATACCATTTATGCAGGACATCCCGCAAAACCAATTCGAAAAGGAATTGTATGGAAATGGAAAGGATGTAATCAAGTAACCGAAGAAGAATTTCTGAATGATGTTTATGGAAGCATAGAAGAAATTTCCAACGTTTATATTGATGAAGAAATGAAAAAGCAGTATCAATTATTTGATGCTGAAATGTCCATGCATAAAAAAACAATGGATGAAAGAATAGAGTTCCTTAAACAGTATTCAGTATCTGCTCCTTTTTCTGATAATAAAAGGAAGATAAAAGAAAAACAGGAGAAAGAGAATAAACAGGAGAATATTTTTTATAAATTATTCCTGAAAATAAAAAGAAAGTTTGTTGTATGAAAAAAGAAGTAAAAACCAATGTCATGAGGATTCTTGAAAAGGAGAAAGTTCCATATGAGGCAAGATTTTATCCTCATGGAAAAGATGCTGTTGACGGCGTGACAGTGGCAGAGCTTACTGGACAGAACTTGGATCAGGTATTTAAGACTCTGGTAACCGTCAGCAATAAAAAGGAATATTTTGTATTTGTGATTCCGGTGGCGAAAGAGCTGGATTTGAAAAAGGCCGCCAAATCAGTGGGAGCTAAATCGGTTGAGATGATCCATGTGAAAGATATTAACAAAATCACCGGATATATCCGGGGTGGCTGTTCTCCAGTTGGAATGAAGAAGAAATATATAACAACTTACCATGAAACAGCGCAGTATCAGGCGGAGATTATGGTCAGTGGTGGCAAAATCGGAACCCAGATTGCCTGTAAACCGGATGATCTGATTCGTGTAACTGACGGGCAGTACGCAGATATCTGTAAAGATGAATCGTAGCCAGTCGTGCAATAAAAGCAAAATTTCACATATGTTATATTAGCATAAAAAAGAAATAACGGAGGCTTTAGAGTGGAGAAGGGAAAGAAAAAAATAGCAAAAAAGCATATTGTTGTATTCCAGGATGAGGAAGGAAATGTCCTCAAAACTGCTTTTGTTTCCCATGGAAAAAATGCAGAGCCTCCGGAGATTCCGGAAAAAAAGGATGAAACAGAGCATCATGAAAGTATTTTTATGAGGTGGGAACCTGATTATCATCAGGTGAAGGATAACCTGGTAGTTAAGGCAATTTATAAAAATGTGCCAAAAAAATATCTGGTTATGTTTTATGGTGATAATGGAAAGATGCTCGGTATGGAAACAGTATCCTATGGCAGCCCGGCAAAGGCTGCCATTTCGCCCGTTAAGAAAAGCAGTCAGGAGTTTGATTATATTTTTAAAGGGTGGAACGTTTCGCTGGACTGTATCACAGAAGATACCAATGCTAAAGCAATATTCGAAGAGAAACGAAAGATCTTTACGGTTTCTTTTTATCATGAAGATGGAACCCTTCTCAAAGAAGAGGAAGTACCATATGGTACTGCTGCCCATCCACCGGAAAATGTCATAAAAGAAAAAGATCTTGTATATCATTATCTTTTTACAGGATGGAGTGTGGATACCCATTGTGTCACGCATTCATTAAAAGTTCAGGCGCAATTTCAATATATCTATAATGAATATACCATCACCTTTTATGATGAAGGGGAGGAAATTCTGAAAAACGAGTATCATTATGGGGATTCTATTATTTATCCTAGTTTGAGAAAAAAAGGTTATGATCTTTCCTGGAGTATATCTGCCAAAAAAGTGGAAAAACCTCTTGATATTTTTGCAAAATGGAATTTTTCCAATACAAAGGGAAAAGTTCTCGAAAAAGATGGAAATCGATATGTTGTGCTGAATCCTTCTATAACCAATGGAAGCGTCCGATGCATTTATTACAAAGACTCATCTACTCGGATTTGTTTGCCGGAGCAGGTGAAATTAGGAGACTATTATTATAAGATAGAAGAAATCGGTTCAAAAGCCTTTTCAGATTGCAGGCAAATGACCAGGCTGATTTTGCCGGATACCGTACATACGATTCAGGACAGAGGCTTGTCTGAATGCCAGAGATTACGTTCTATTATCATTGGAAAAGGGATTAAAACGCTTGGTAATGGTATTTTTGGTTTTAATGAACATTTGAAGGATGTGGTCATTCACGGACAGAATATCAAACAGGCAGGAAGAAAATTATTCGATAATCTAAATGCTAATCTTACGATATGGGTAAATCCGAGACAGATGGATTATTATTCAAAAAAATTCCATGCCTGTTTATATACAAAAAAGATAAAAATGAAAGCAAAGGTGTAGATTATGTGGATATTGTTTGCTGTTGGTTCTGCTCTTTTTGCGGGTTTAACTTCAATTTTAGCCAAATGCGGAATTCGAAATACAGATTCCAATGTGGCGACTGCATTGAGAACAATTGTCGTTTTAATTTTTTCCTGGATGATGGTTTTAATTGTTGGAAGCCAGAATACCATCGGAGATTTAAACGTGCGAACTTTGGTATTTTTATGTTTGTCAGGAATTGCTACCGGTGCGTCTTGGCTTTGTTATTTTCGTGCACTTCAGATTGGAGATATCAATAAAGTGACGCCGATTGATAAATCCAGTGTAGTCTTGACTATGTTATTAGCATTTATTCTGTTAGGAGAAGAAATTTCTCTTTTAAAATTCATTTCCATGATTCTGATTGGAGGAGGAACTCTTCTGATGATTCAGAAAAAAGAAAATACTTTGCATCAACAGAAAAATGGAAAAGAAAGTCATGTCTGGCTGTTTTACGCTCTTGGAAGTGCGGTTTTTGCAAGTCTGACAGCGATTCTCGGAAAAATAGGGATTGAAAATGTAGAATCAAATCTTGGGACAGCCATTCGAACCGGTGTTGTCCTTGTCATGGCCTGGATTGTTGTATTTATTTCCAAAAAACAGAATACCATCAAAGATATAGATAAAAAAAGCTGGATTTTTCTAATCCTGTCAGGATTTGCTACAGGTGGTTCGTGGATCTGCTATTATCGTGCTCTTCAGATGGGACCGGCCAGTGTAGTAGTGCCAATAGATAAATTGAGTATTCTGGTAACCGTTACTTTTTCCTATTTTGTATTTCATGAAAAACTTAGCCAGAAAGCAGCGATGGGGCTTCTTTTCATAGTTGCGGGAACATTATTGCTAGTTTTTTGAAAAAAATTAAAAAAGTGTTGACGAAGTGATATTTAAGTGGTAATATATCGTTTGTTGCGCTTGAGAAAAAAGTGTTTCAAAAGAAAAATGAAAGAAAAACTTAAAAAAATATTGACAAATAAGAAAAGCGTGATATAATAAACGAGTTGCTTGCGAAAAAAATAAGTTGAGAAAAGAAAAAAAGTTCTTGACAAGCGAAAACGATTATGATAAAATATAAAAGCTTTCGCAATAAAAAATGAAAGTAACACAGAAACTTGATAACTGAATAACAAAACAACCTTGAACGTTCAATTTTCATTCAAGCAGAGGCAAGCGCAGATGGCGCAGATGATGTGGCGGGTGCTTGTGCACGGTTGCGAAAGTTGCGACATATGCATTTGGCGAAGCCAATGATCGAGAAAACCGCAGGTTTTCGAGATACTGACTCTGCGAGAATCTTTAAATTTCATTCGGATCTGAGGCTGAGTGATGTCAAGACATCAGATCCATGGAACGGACGAATAGTTCAACCAAAACAAACAGTAAGACAGGAAAAGAACCAGTGGTT
>JAQYIU010000119.1 GCA_028721415.1 Lachnospiraceae bacterium
TGCGCTGCTTCACCAGGATACTTACTTTACTCTGCGTGACTTTGATTCTTACAAAGAAGCACAGAAGAGAGTGGATGCTGCATACCGCGATGAAAAGAGCTGGGCACGGAAGGCGATGCTTCAGACAGCAAACTGTGGTAAATTCTCTTCCGACCGTACTATTGAAGAGTATGTAGAAGATATCTGGAAACTGGAAAAGGTTACACTGTAATCAGGTTTCTTTTCAAAAAACCCTGTCTTCAATAAAATAAATATAAAATTATAATTAAGAAAAGGTTTTGGAAACAAATAGATTCCGGGGCCTTTTCTTTGTTTCTGAGAAAAAAATTCATTATTGTTATTATGCAATTGGATGTTTGAATAAAAAAATAATAATTTTTATACGAAAATTGTTCAATATGATAAGAAATTAAAAATTTTTGTAAAATACACGATAAAAATTTGCTTTTTTGGGCAAGAAAGTATAGAATAAATATAGTTATTCAGGAGATGTTGTTTTGGAGGAGTGGAAATGGGTGCGATTATTGAAGAAATTATAGATTCCCTGAAAAAAGGGCAGGGGAAAAGGGTGACTGATCTGGTAAAGATGGCCCTGGAGGAAGGAATATCACCGCAATCGATTCTGGAAGACGGTTTTCTGGCGGGTATGGGTCAGGTGGCTGATAAGTTTCGCAAAGAAGAGGTCGGTGTCCCTGAGATTCTAAGTGTGACCCGGGCGTTGGAGCGTGGGGTACAGTCGTTGCGAAGGTATACCGGAAGCAGCGGAGGAAAAGAAGTGGGGACAGTCGTGCTTGGAACGGTAAAAGGGGACATGCATGACATTGGTAAAAATCTGGTAAAGATGATGATGGAGAGCAAGAATATCCGGGTGGTTGACTTGGGCGTAGATGTGACACCGAGAAGATTTCTTGATGAAGCCATTGCCAGCAAGGCACAGATTGTATGCATGAGTGGAATTTTGTCAGAATCTGAGAAAGATATGAAAGCGGTACTGGATGAATTTGAAGAAAGAGGAATCCGTGATGAAATGTTTTTCATGGTAGGCGGATATTTTCTGGATGAGGAACAGGCCAAAAAGATTGGTGCGGATTGTTACACAGAAGATGCTTGCGCCTGTGCCGAGCGAGCTTATCAGTATTTGGTGAAAAAAGATAAAAGAAAACGATATTAGTGGATTTTTTTGTGAGATTCTGATATGATTAGAATGTTTGGAGGAGAAATCGTTGGCGGAAAAGAATAACATACATATAGAAGATATTATAGATGTAAAAGAATTGCAGACGTTGCAGGATAATTGGGCGAAAGCGACTAATCTTGCATTTATTGCTGTTGACTGTAATGGTACTCCGATTACGGAGCAGAGTAATTTTACGCCGTTTTGTAAAAAACTCCGTGAAAAGGATGAATACAGAGAGCGATGTTATTACTGTGATGCCTGCGGTGGTCGAAAGGCCAGAAGAATTGGAAAGGCATATGCCTATATCTGCCATGCCGGCCTTATTGATTTTGCGATTCCGATCATGGTAAGAGGACAGTATGTAGGGGCTATTTTGTCCGGACAGGTTTCCAGTACTGATACGCAGGATTTACGGCAGATTACCAAAAGCAGTGAAGCCTGGAAGCAGGACGAGGAGCTGATGGAACTTTACAGGCAGGTGACTGTGATGCCTGTGGAGAAGATTCTGGCAGTGGCTCAGATCCTTTGTGACAGTTACAATTATTCTGTGGAGAAACAGTATTCCAATAAGATTGAGGCGGAACTTCGGGAGAAAGATCTGAAACTGATCAAAGAAGAGAAACTTCGAATCGAGATGGAAAAGTCGCTGCGGGATATTGAATTGAAAGCATTGCATTATCAGATCAATCCTCATTTTTTGTTTAATGTGCTGAATACGATTGGAAGGCTTGCGTTTTTTGAAAATGCCAAGATGACAGAGGATGTTGTCTATGCCTTTGCTGACATGATGCGATATATTTTGAGAAAAGGAACCAACCAGCTAAGCTCCCTTGGAGATGAGGTTGCCTATGTGCTTAACTATTTGAAGATTCAGAAGATCCGATTGGGAAGCAGGCTCCAATATACCATCGATATTCCGGACAAATATAATATTGTGAAGCTGCCGTTTCTTTCTTTGACGACGATTGTCGAGAATTCTATCAAACATGCGGTGGAGAAAAAGGCTGTCGGAGGCCGGATCCAGGTGGTTGCCCATGAAGAAAAGGGAGACCTTTATGTTGATATCATCGATGACGGGGATGGAATTTCTCCTGCAAGGATTAACAGCATTCTCCGGGGAGATGCTTACAAAAACGGTAAAGAAGGCGCAGTCGGTATTTATAATGTCAACAACCGGCTGATCAATTATTTTGGACATGACTATGCGTTGGTAATCCAGAGCGAAAATAAACCGTCCTTTGGAACCAAGGTGACCATAAAAGTACCCTTGAATTTCGAGTAGAAAGGCGGTGTTATTTTGTATCGGATTCTTATTGTAGAAGATGAAGAACTGGAAAGAACCTCCATGAAGATATTTCTGGAGGAGAATCTTGCGGAAGTAGAGATTGTCGGAGAGGCCAAGAGTGGGTATGAAGCCGTAGAGCTGATCGACAATCATGATATTAATCTTATGCTGGTAGATATTAATATACCGGGTATGGATGGCATGGAAGTAATCAAATATGCAAGGAAGAAGATGCCGGAAGCGGTGATCATCATAACCACCGCCTATGATGACTTTAATATTGCCCACAAAGCGATCAAACTGAATGTGGATGATTTTCTGCTGAAACCCATTCGAAAAGAAGTCCTTCTTGAGTCGGTGAGATCTTTTGCCGGCAGATTGGGTGAAGGGAAACATACCGATAAGAGTAATAAATTGTTGTCAAAATTTGAGACAGAATTAAGAAAATGCTCCTACAAAGCATCTGTGGACATTTTAAGGGAGTATATTGACCAGTTATATTTAGAACATCATGATGTGAATGTGATTTCAAAACGTCTTCAGGAACTGGCCAAGATGATTGTCCGGATCAGTGAAGAACTGAATATTGACGACACCAATGAACTGGTTGTTCAGATGGAGAAGCTTAAGATTAAATATCTGCTCTATAATAATAAGCATGATGCTTATAATGAGGTTGTGAAGATGGTTGATATTCTCTTTGACAAGATGAATATCAAAGGAAAACTGTCGGATGGCGGAATGAAATCTGTCATCGATTACATAGAAAGAAATCTGAAACGGGGCATCAGCCTCGAAGATGTTGCAAATCATGTGAACATCAGCACCTACTATCTCAGTAAAATATTCAAGAAAGAGATGGGTGTGAATTTCATCACCTACGTCACGGACCGCAAGATGGATCTGGCGAAGGAGATGCTTGTCAATACCGATATACCGGTATTAAATATTGCCTTGGATCTGGCGTACAACGAAGCGAACTACTTTAGTAAAGCATTCAAGAAAAAAACAGGGTTGACGCCATCTGAGTATAGAGAAAAATACAGAGTTAGAAAGGAGGAGGGAAATGAAACGGTTTAAACTTTCCACTGAAGTACTTTTCAGTGAAGATGCCATCAATGCATTGTATGACGTCAAGGATGTGAATGCAGTACTGATCACCGATAAATTTATGGTTGATTCCGGTATGGCTGACATGATTTTAAAGAAGCTGTCCAACTGCAAATCCGTTTCTGTGTTCAGTGAAGTAATTCCGGATCCGCCAATGGATCTGATTGAGCGTGGAATCGCATTCCTTGATGATAAAGATTGCGACGTAGTTGTTGCCCTTGGAGGTGGCTCCTCTATTGATGCGGCAAAAGCTATCGTTTATATGGCAAGAAAGATTGAACTTGAACTGGATCCGACCAGCACCAAAAGAATGAAACTGATTGCCTTACCGACAACCAGTGGAACTGGTTCGGAGGTAACACAGTTCGCAGTAGTGACCGATTCAAAGACAGGAGTAAAGATTCCGCTTATTGACGAAAGTCTTATGCCGGACATCGCAATTCTGGACCCGGAACTGGTAAAATCAGCACCACCATTCATTACAGCAGATACTGGAATGGATGTTATTACCCATGCACTGGAGGCTTATGTATCTGAGACAGCCAGTGACTGTTCCGATTGTCTTGCAGAAAAAGCACTGGAACTTGCATTTGAATATCTCCCTCGTGCATACCGTAACGGATATGATATTAAGGCGAGAGATAAGATGCACAGAGCATCCTGTCTTGCAGGAATGGCCTTCAGTCTGGTTAACCTCGGACTGAATCATGGTATTGCTCATGCGCTGGGCGCAATTTTCCATATCCCTCACGGAAGAGCCAATGCACTGGTACTTCCTTATGTCATTGCATTTAATGCAGACGTGGCGAGAGAAGGAGCAAAACACAGTAATGATTCTGCAAAAAAATATCAGAAAGTAGCCCGCATCGTCGGATTGCCTGCTTCAACACCAAAAGTTGGTGTTTCCAATCTGATTGCAGAGATCAATCGTCTGCTCAAGTATATGGATCGTCCGATGTGTATCACAGAATGTGGTGTTTCGCTGGAAGAATTTGAAGCGCAAAGAGAAGAGATTATCCGCAGAGCCCTGGCTGATGCATGTACTGTTGCCAACCCGAGAAAGGTTGTAGCAGAAGATATCAGCAAGATTCTGGACAATATTGCAAAATAGTTGACGTAAAAAACAGAATGAATTGTTGTTTGTTTGATAATATGTCAACAAAGTATCATGTCGAAGAATGACTTTCGAATTTTAAATGTATTTAAAGGCTAAAATTTATATGCAAAAGCCAAGTAATTTTGTGAAAGTTGCTATATAATGATACTATCCTGTAAATCAACCAAAGGTAGTCTGTCTCATCCGGGCAGACAAGAAATTTTATAAGGAGGTCAATTATGCAGAAAGAAGCTTTAGGAATGATTG
>JAQYIU010000120.1 GCA_028721415.1 Lachnospiraceae bacterium
CCTGTCCCACTTAGCTTTTAGCCCGTCCCGGGGAGCGTGTCGGCGAGAAAACTGCCATGATCGGTTCGCCGTCGTCTGATTCGTCAAAGAAAATACTTCCCCGGCTGTGAAAAACAGGTAAATATTTTTATGCATTTTTACTAAAGAACACAAACAAAAAATAAGGAAAACACAAGACGAAAGAAAAACAAATGAAAGTACTTTCAAAAATACTGCAAACTATTGAAAACAAATGAAAAAATCCTTATACTGAACACAGAAGGAGGGTGTAAGACCATGAATAATAAAGTTGAACAGTTAAAAGGAAAACTGATTGTATCCTGTCAGGCACTGCCCCATGAACCGCTTCATTCATCCTTTATTATGGGGAGAATGGCCCTTGCAGCAAAAGAAGGAGGCGCATGCGGAATCCGTGCCAATACCCGCGAGGATATCAAAGAGATTCAGAATAATGTAGATCTTCCGGTTATCGGAATCGTAAAGAGAGATTACGAGGACAGTGAGATTTATATTACCCCGACGATGAAAGAAGTCGATGAGTTGATGGAAGTTAAACCGGAGATTATTGCTATGGATGCGACTCTGGCAAAACGTCCTGGGGGTTTAACTCTTGACGAATTTTTCTATCAGGTAAAAGAAAAATATCCGGAGCAGCTTTTTATGGCAGACTGTTCCACGGTGGAGGAAGCACTTCACGCAGATGAACTGGGCTTTGACTTCATCGGAACTACCATGGTGGGATACACTCCTCAGAGTAAACATTTAAAAATCGAAGCCAACGATTTTGAGATTTTAAGAGAGATTGTGGCAAAGGTAAAACACCGTGTCATTGCTGAAGGCAATATCAATACACCGGAAAAGGCCAGAAGAGTCATTGAACTGGGAGCCTTCAGCGTGGTGGTTGGTTCCATCATCACAAGACCTCAGCTGATCACAAAGAATTTTGCAGAAGCATTACGATAAAAAAGGTAAAAATATATGGAATACTATGTGAAATCCGTGGTGCCGATTATTGAGTCCAATTATGATAATTTTACCAATCTGGAAAAGACCATTGCAGACTTTTTCATAACGAATCAGAAGAAAATGGATTTTTCCGCCAAAAAGATTTCAGAAAAACTCTTCGTCTCCGAAGCGTCGTTGTCCCGATTTGCCAAAAAATGTGGATATCGGGGATATCGAGAGTTTGTATATCAATATGAAGAAACTTTTGTGGAAAAAAAGGAATCCATTCAAGAACATACCCGGATGGTTCTCAACACTTATCAGGAACTTCTCAATAAGATTTACAGCCTTATGAATGAACAGCAGATTCGAAGAATCTGTAAATATATGAGTGAGATGCGACGGGTTTTTGTCTGTGGCGGCGGTAGTTCCGGCCTGGCAGCCAGGGAGATGGAACTTCGGTTCATGCGGATCGGCGTGGATATCAATTCCATTCAGGATACCGATCTGATGCGGATGCATGCCGTATTTCAAAATGAAAACAATATGGTGATAGGAATCAGTATCAGTGGAGAGAAAGAGGAAGTTATTTATCTGCTGAAAGAGGCGCATAAGAAAAAAGCAAAAACGGTTCTCATTACAGCCAGAAATAAGGATGTTTATGAACAATTTTGCGATGAGGTGGTTCTGATTCCATCTCTCACCTATTTAAATCATGGGAATGTGATTTCACCGCAGTTTCCGATTCTCATGATAATTGATTTGATTTATTCCTGTTATGTAGAGCAGGATAAATATTATAAAGAAACTTTACATGATAATACAGTAAAAGCATTGAAAGGAGAACAATGATGATTATTTACGAAGCAAAAGATTACAAAGACATGAGCAGAAAAGCAGCAAATATTATTTCCGCACAGGTTATCATGAAACCAAACTGTGTACTGGGTTTGGCAACCGGTTCTACACCGATCGGAACTTATGAGCAGCTTGTAGAGTGGTACAACAAAGGTGATCTTGATTTTTCCAAAGTAACCAGCGTAAACCTTGATGAGTACAGAGGACTGGAAAAATCCAACGACCAGAGCTACGACTATTTCATGCATCAGCATTTATTTGACAAAGTAAATATTCATCCGGAAAATGTTAATCTTCCAAACGGTATGGCAGAAGATGCTGACGAAGAGTGCAAACGTTACGAAGAACTGATTCGTTCCGTAGGTGGTGTGGATCTTCAGCTGCTCGGTCTCGGACACAATGGACATATCGGATTTAACGAGCCTGGTGCAGCTTTTGAAAAAGAAACTCATTGCGTAGATCTTCAGGAAAGAACCATTGAGGCTAACAAACGTTTCTTCGCATCCGCAGACGATGTTCCGAAACAGGCATTTACCATGGGAATTAAAACAATCATGCAGGCAAAGAAAATTCTTGTCATCGCCAGCGGAGAAGATAAAGCAGAAATCTTAAAAGAAGCTTTCTTTGGACCGGTTACTCCTGCTGTTCCTGCATCTATCCTTCAGCTTCACAATAACGTGACTGTAGTTGGTGATCAGGCTGTATTATCCAAACTTACCGACAAAGATAAATATGTGACCAACGCAGATTACAGAAAATAATTCTTTTCAGGGGGATACAGGACAATGATCATAAAAAATGTAAAGATTTTTACTCCACAGAAATCCTTTGTTCCGGGTGTCATTGTCACAAGAAATCAGCAGATTCATGATGTTCTTTTTGGAGAAAATGTAACGATGAATGCTGCAGAGGGTGAAACGGTTCTTGATGGAGAAAGTTCTCTTTGCTTTCCAGGTATGATTGATCTGCATTTTCATGGATGCAAAGGCTTTGATTTCTGCGACGGAACAAGAGAAGCAGTGGAAGAGATTGCAAGATACGAGGCATCCATCGGTGTCACAGCCATTGCACCGGCAACCATGACTCTACCGGTGGATGATTTATGTGATATTCTGGCCAATGGGGCGGCTTATCGCAAAGAACAGCAGAAAATGTCTGTGAAAAAAGAGGCTGATCTTGTTGGAGTGAATATGGAAGGCCCTTTTATCAGTGAGATAAAAAAAGGTGCACAGGATGCCAGAAATATTATCCCATGTGATGTTGATGTTTACCGTAAATTTCAGGATGCGGCAGAAGGTATGGTGAAATTTATCGGAATCGCACCGGAAGAAGGAGATGCAGAAGCCTTTATCCGCGAAGTGAAGGGGGAGACATCCGTATCTCTTGCCCATACCAATGCGGATTATGAAACGGCGAAGAAAGCCTTTGATGCCGGAGCAGACCATGCGGTGCACCTGTATAATGCTATGCCCGCCTATACACACCGGGAGCCGGGAGTGGTTGGTGCTGTGGCAGACAGTGCACATGTGATGGCAGAATTGATCTGTGACGGAGTGCATATTCATCCGGCTGCAGTCAGAACCACATTTAAGATGATGGGAGAGGATCGCATGATCCTGATCAGTGACAGCATGAGAGCCGCAGGCATGCCTGATGGCAGGTACACCCTGGGGGGACAGGACGTCGATGTGAAGGGAAACCGTGCCACTATGGTTCTGGACGGTGCACTGGCCGGATCTGTGACCACTCTGCCGGATTGCGTCAGAACCGTAGTAAAAGAGATGGGGCTTCCTCTGGAAACAGCCATTGCCTGTGCGACCATCAATCCTGCCAGAAGTCTGAAGATTGATGACAAATACGGATCTGTGGAGCAGGGCAAGAAAGCAGATCTTGTCCTCTGGGATGAGAATCTGGAACTGAAATGTGTGGTAAAGGATGGAGAGATTCTGACGAAATTCTGACGGAAAGTCATAATTTTGTCACTTTGTGGTGAAATATTTCTAAATAAAGACAATTTTTTCTCTGATTTTACCACTTTACAAGAATAAAGTTTTGTAATTTCTTTTTCAATTTAGCAAGAAATACCACTATTATTCAAAAAAACTTATGATATAATAACAAAATTCTTGCAAAATTCTGAAACATGGTTTATAATCCTATAGGATTGAAGTTTAGGGGATAACCAATCTAAAACCAATGTTGCAATTATGACAAATACAAGAGAGGAGGAATACTTAATGGTCGGAATTATTCTCGCTAGTCATGGTGGATTTGCAACTGGCATTTACCAGTCCGTTTCTATGATCTTTGGTGAAGAGCCAAACGTAAAA
>JAQYIU010000121.1 GCA_028721415.1 Lachnospiraceae bacterium
CCTGATTTCAGTTGAAAGGGAGGAAAAATGAATCATTTACCGGAATGCAGATCAATGAATTTTTCTGTCTATGGAGGAATGCTGGATCGCTATAAAGACAGTAACGATATAAAAGCTGCCTGCAAAAAAGGTGGATTAAATGGATTAGAGGTAATATTGGCCGGAGAGTCGGATCAGGGAAAGATTTTACCGGAGATGATCAATGGAGTTCATATGTATTTTCATATTTTCTGGATGGACTTCTGGAAAGGGGATTATGAACGGCTTGACAGAGAGTTTGATTCCAGAGAGCAGTGGATTGAATATTATGGTGGAATGGACAGAAATGTCTATCTGGATGCACTCCGAAAAGACCTTCAGTATGCGGAGCAGGTTGGAGCAAAGTACGTGGTGTTCCATGTTTCCGAAGTGACCCTTCGCGAGAGTTATGTTTATGAGTACAAATATACAGATGAAGAAGTCATCGATGCTTCCCTGGAGATTATTAATATTTTACTTGAGGAACATGACTATCCGTTTGATTTTCTGGTGGAAAATCTCTGGTGGAGCGGTCTTGATATGAAGAATCCATCGCTGACCAGAAAACTGGTAGAGGGAATTCACAGTGAAAGAAAAGGTATTATGCTGGATCTCGGACATTATATGAATACCAGCAGTGATTTAAAGACCCCGGAAGATGCAGTGGCTTATATTCATGAGATGCTTGATGCCCATGAGAAAGCTGGCTTTCCTGTGACAGATTGGATTAAGGGAATCCATCTTCAGATGTCCCTGGGGGGAGAGTATGTGAAGAAACAGAAAGCAGAATGGAAGACAAATCCGATGGATTTTGATAAATATAGTTTCTATGAGTTATATCAGTTGGCTTATGCCCATGCCTGTGATATTGATCTTCACCAGCCATTTCTCGGTGAAGGAGTGAAAGAACTCATTGACCGGATTAATCCACAATATGTCACAGAAGAATTTCAGCAAAACAGCCGGGAAGAATATGAGAGTTTTGTGGATGCTCAAGGCAAACTGTTGGGATATATTTAAAATATTTTAGAGATATCGATAATGTGGATTATGGCAGTAAACAGAATATTTCCAGTGGATAATTTATATTGTGCCTGCTATAATAAGACGGAAGTGTTTTGACAACCATATATTTTGGGATATGATTGGTGAATAACTTAGGTTACGATTGTTTTAGAATTCGCCATCTTCCCAGGGAAAAGGAGAAAAGTATGGAAAACAAAAGAATTATTCAGGTGGAAGAAAAGGTTCCGTTTAAATTGCTTGTACCGTTGAGTATTCAGCATATGTTCGCCATGTTTGGAGCATCGGTTCTGGTTCCGTTTATTTTTGGAATCAATCCGGCAGTGGTGTTGTTTATGAACGGTCTGGGAACTTTATTGTTTGCGGTGATTACCAAAGGAAAAGCACCCGCTTATCTGGGATCCAGTTTTGCCTTTCTTGCCCCGGCGGGAATTGTCATCAGCCAATGGGGATACAGTTACGCATTGGGAGGATTCGTTGTGGTCGGTTTCTGCGGATGTATCCTGGCATTGATTATTTATAAGTTTGGTTCCTCATGGATTGATGTGGTACTCCCTCCGGCAGCCATGGGACCGGTGGTAGCTCTCATTGGTCTGGAGCTGGCAGGAACAGCAGCTTCTACAGCCGGACTCAAAGACGAAGTGATTGACCCGAAAAATATGATCGTATTTCTGGTGACTTTACTGGTAGCAGTCCTTGGTTCCGTAGTATTTCGAGGATTTTTATCTGTTATTCCGATTCTCATTGCGATCATTGCGGGATATGTCACTGCATTGGCACTTGGAATGGTAAGTTTTGCGGAAGTGACGGCAGCACCATTATTTGCTCTTCCAAATTTCTGCACACCAAAATTCAAGCTGGAAGCCATTGTGATCATTTTGCCTGTCCTGTTGGTTATTGCATCCGAGCATATCGGCCATCAGATTGTTACAAGTAAGATTGTGGGCAAAGATCTTCTGAAAGATCCGGGTCTTCATCGTTCTCTCTTTGCCGATAACTTCTCCACGATGATATCCGGTCTGATCGGTTCTGTTCCGACAACGACTTACGGAGAAAATATTGGTGTTATGGCCATGACAAAAGTATACAGCGTCTCTGTTATTTGCGGAGCAGCTGTGATTTCTATCATCTGTTCCTTCATCGGAAAGATGACAACCTTGATCAGTACCATTCCGGGACCGGTTATCGGTGGAATTTCATTCCTGTTATACGGAATGATCGGTGCTTCCGGAATCCGCATTATGGTAGACGCCCAGGTAGACTACAGTAAATCAAGAAATCAGGCAATGACAGCTGTTGTATTCGTAACAGGCCTGTCCGGAATCTCCGTACAATTTGGAAGTGTGCAGCTTACCGGTATGGTACTTGCCTGCGTAGTCGGAATGATCATGGGACTGACATTCTTTGTTCTGGACAAACTGAAACTCACCAACGACAGAGACGACTAATTGAAATGTGACATAGAAAAAATATTTAAAATCTGTAAAAAGAAATCCCAGTGATCGCTATTTTACGAAATAAAAAATAATAAAAAACACCAGTTTAATTTCTGGAATGCGACTTTGAGTTCAGTGGAAACATTTGAAGTATGAGAATGTTTCCACTGAAGGAAACGGAGCATGAAAGAAACTAAACTGGTGTTTTTTATGCAATACTATTTCGTACCGAAAATCCGATCACCCGCATCGCCAAGTCCCGGGCAAATATATGCGTTTTCGTTAAGGCATCGATCCAGATGTCCCACGTAAATCTGTACATCAGGATGTGCTTCATGGAGTTTCTTTACACCATCAGGTGCAGCGATAATACACATGAACTTAATATTTTTTCCTCCATGTTTTTTGATCATAGTGATGGCATCTACAGCAGAACCGCCGGTGGCCAGCATTGGATCACAGACAACGATGGTACGCTCTTCGATAGGATTCGGAAGTTTACAATAATATTCATGAGGTTCAAAGGTGACCTCATCTCTATAAAGACCGATGTGTCCCACTTTGGCAGATGGAACCAGGGCAAGAATACCTTCTACCATGCCCAGTCCGGCACGAAGAATTGGTACGATAGCCAGTTTGCGTCCGGAAATCATTGGGGTCATGCATGTTTCAATTGGTGTTTCGACTTCCACATCCTCAAGAGGAAGATCTTTTAAAGCCTCATAACCTTCCAGCATGGCAATTTCTTCCACAAGTTGACGAAATTCATTGGTCCCGGTATTCTTGTTTCTCAGGATAGATATTTTGTGTTGGATAAGCGGATGATTCAAATAAGTGATTTTTTCGGACATTTCCATGGTATGTTCTCCTTTGCTTTCAAATATTACAGGCGTTTTGCATATTTTTTTTTGTCTATAGTATTTCCTGTTTCTTTATTTTAACACGAATATAATAGAGAGAAAACGGGTTAAACCACTTTTTATAGATAAGAATGGTGAAATGTGATAAATTATCATCAGATGGTATTACAAAAATATATCCTCTGGATATAAAATGAATGGATGGGTGTGATTACATGAAAATTTTTGAGTTTTCCAATGGTGATGAATTACATCACTACAAAAAAGCATTGGTAGTTACCTTTTGTGATGAAAGAAAGGTTCTAAGTACCGGACCGGATAATGGAGGACTTCGAACTGATTTGAAGGCAGTCTTTAACGTAGATATCAATCCTGGAGCTGGAATGGGGTGTGTGATGCGCGGGGAAACCTACGAGAAACACATGGACAACATAGCAATGGAAGATCTGGGATTAAATCCGACAGAGTGTACCGGACTTTGTACTGCAGCCAGCATGGAAAATGTATCCATTAAGACATTACGTTTTGATGCATTTTCTCCTTTTTCGGTGACAGCTATTGTCACAGCCGGGATTGAGCATAACGGAGGAAGGGTTGGAGACAAAGCCGGCTGGCACGAATGTGGAGAGGAATTTCGTGAAATAAATCCGGGAACCATTAACATCCTTTTGTATATTGATGCAGACCTGGATGATGGAACGCTTGTGCGGAGTCTGATTACCTGCACGGAAGCAAAAGTGGCTGCAATTCAGGAATTACAGGTACAAAGTTGTTCTTCCCGCGGTATTGCCACCGGATCCGGAACCGATGGGGTGATCGTTATCTCCAATCCGAAATCCAAAATCAGGCTGACCAATGCCGGAAAGAATTCGAAATTGGGAGAATATATTGGAAGAACCGTGATGGAAGCAATTAAGGAAGCGCTTTCTCTTCAATCGGACTTAAATCCACGGAGTCAACATGATATAATCAGACGTCTGGGACGATTTGGTGTGACGGAAGATAACCTGT
Source organism: Lachnospiraceae bacterium (assembly GCA_028721415.1). Taxonomy (GTDB): domain Bacteria; phylum Bacillota; class Clostridia; order Lachnospirales; family Lachnospiraceae; genus Anaerobutyricum. The sequence goes on from JAQYIU010000121.1 coordinate 4,349, forward strand.
GGGCTTATTACATAGAGCAGAAAACGGGAAAAATGACCAGAGCAGAATTTATGGATCGATTGGATCATAAAAGAAAGGAATCCCGGTTAGTAACAAATGCTTCCCTGTATGCTTATCTACTGGATCAGCTTGACTGGAGACTTCTGGAAATGGAAGAGGTCTGGGAGGCAGCCGGAGACCTCATTTTATGCTCCGGAATGAAAGGGCAGTGTTCAGAAGATATCAATCTTCGGGATATTCCTGAGGCACAGACGATGGATAAAGAAGGGACAATACAGAGGCTCGTCAATCAATATATGGATGGTTTGACAGATATTCTGGAAGAATAAGATTTATCTCAGTAGGAGTCAAAATCTCCTACTGAGATATAATACTTGATTTGTATGTGAAATAGTATATTTATAAAAGTAGGGTTTTTAAAGTTTCTACTGGTAACTGCAGAATTTTTGCAATAATATCATAGGAAAAACCGGTAAATTCGTTGAGAATTTCTATGGCAGAACGACTCATACTGATTGATTCATCGCGAAGACTGTAAATCAGGTTACGAACTTTCTTAAAAATTATTATACAATGCAAACAGGAAAAAATTAATAAAAAAAGGAAATATTTCTAATTTTTTTAACGCAAAAAGTGAGCAATTCCAATGGCTTAATATATTCCCATTTTCAATACAGATATTTCAAAATATGCATTTCTTTTCTGTGATATCTTATAAATAAGGCTATTTTATCAGACAATTTTATGGGAGGGGTATCCATGAAAAGAATTGGAATATATCATTATCAATATTATCG
>JAQYIU010000122.1 GCA_028721415.1 Lachnospiraceae bacterium
GTTCCGGTGTCAGATTCGTATCAAGCACAACCGTAACCCCGCGATCTGCCTGTGATACATATCCCTCTTTTTGTGTCATCGTAATCAGTAATTCTTCCGGAACAAGGTCAATCTTACCATCATTTACTTCAATTGTCAAAACGCCCTCGGAATCCAGCTGTTTTTTCGCTGCACTTCCGTCGATTCCAGCCAGTGCTTTGCTGATCTGACCAAGCTGTTTTCCGTATTTTGGTCCAAGAATACGAAGCTGTGGTTTGAAGGTGTAACTTGTGAGATCGGATACATCTTCTTTGAATTCCACTTCTTTTACATTCAGCTCATCTTCAATGATTTCTTTATAGAATTCATTTAATTCGCTGTCTGCTTTTACGAACATCGTGCCGATTGGCTGTCTGTTCTTGATGGCGGATGCATTTCTTGCAGCACGGCCCAGAACAACGATATCGAGAACTTCTGCCATGTCTTTTTCCAACTGAGGGTCAATCATTTCCTCTTTCACTTCAGGGAAATCACACAGATGAATGCTAAGCGGAGCATCTTTATCCACAGTTCTCACAATATTCTGGTAAATATCTTCTGTCATGAACGGAATCATCGGTGCGGCAGCTTTTGCCACAGTAACCAGCGCAGTATATAAAGTCATGTATGCATTGATCTTATCCTGTTCCATTCCTTTTGCCCAGAAACGGCCACGAGAACGACGAACATACCAGTTACTCATATCATCAACAAAGCTCTGAAGTGCTTTGGCTGTTTCTGGAATCTTGTAATTATCCAGATTCGTCTCTACCGCTTTTACGCAGGAATATAATTTGGATAACAGCCATTTATCCATAACAGATAATTTATCGTATTCCAGACTGTATTTTGTCGGATCAAATTCATCAATATCGGCATAGAGTACGAAGAATGCATAAGTATTCCAGAGAGTTCCCATGAATTTACGCTGACCTTCCGTAACCGCATCTGCGTGAAAACGGTTTGGCAGCCATGGAGCACTGTTGGAATAGAAATACCAGCGGATGGCATCAGCCCCGTGCTGTTCGAGTGCATCAAACGGATCCACCGCATTTCCTTTACTCTTGCTCATCTTCTGTCCGTTCTCATCCTGCACATGACCCAGTACAATTACATTTTCGTATGGAGCCTTGTTAAAGAGCAGGGTTGACTCTGCCAGCAGAGAATAGAACCATCCTCGGGTCTGGTCAACGGCCTCGGAAATGAACTTAGCAGGGAACTGCTGTTCAAACAGGTCTTTATTTTCAAATGGATAGTGATGCTGTGCAAATGGCATCGCACCGGAGTCAAACCAGCAGTCAATTACTTCCGGCACACGGTGCATGGTCTTTCCACAGTCCGGACAGGTAAATGTCACTTCATCGATATATGGTCTGTGAAGCTCTACTTTAGCTGCATCCGGATTGCCACTTCTGTCAGCCAGTTCCTGACGGCTTCCAATGGCTTCCATATGACCACAGCCTTCACACTCCCATACATTTAAAGGAGTTCCCCAGTAACGGTTTCTGGAAATACCCCAATCCTGAATATTGTTGAGCCAGTCACCAAAACGGCCTTTACCGATGGTTTCCGGAATCCAGTTGATGGTGTTGTTATTGCGGATCAGGTCATCTTTTACCGCAGTCATCTTGATAAACCAGGATTCTCTTGCATAGTAAATAAGCGGTGTATCACATCTCCAGCAGAATGGATAATCATGCTCAAATTTCGGTGCGTCAAATAACAGCCCCTGCTCATCCAGGTCAACAAGAACCTTCGGATCTGCATCTTTTACAAATAAGCCGACATAAGGAGTCTCTTCGGTCATCTCACCTTTTCCATTAACAAACTGAACGAATGGAAGGTCATAATTTCTACCGATACGGGAGTCATCTTCACCGAATGCAGGAGCGATGTGAACGATACCGGTACCATCGGACATGGTAACGTAATCATCACATGTCACAAAATGTGCTTTCTTGCGCTGTTTCTTTGCTGCTTCTCCTGCTGCAGCAAAAAGCGGTTCATATTCTTTGTATTCAAGAGCAGTACCTTTGAAACTGTCAAGCACTTCGTAAGCAGGTGCATCTTCTGTCGCCAGCTTGCCAAGAACGGTATCCAGCAAAGCTTCTGCCATATAATAGGTATATCCGTCAGCAGCCTTCACTTTACAATAAGTTTCTTCCGGATTGACACAAAGTGCCACGTTGGAAGGAAGTGTCCAAGGTGTTGTGGTCCATGCCAGGAAATAAGCATCTTCCCCAACGACTTTGAAACGTACCACTGCAGAACGTTCTTTTACTGCCTTATATCCCTGAGCCACCTCGTGAGAGGAAAGTGGAGTTCCACATCTTGGGCAATAAGGCACAATCTTAAATCCTTTATAAAGGAGACCTTTATCCCAGATGGTCTTGAGTGCCCACCACTCAGACTCAATATAATCATCATGATAGGTTACATAAGGATCATCCATATCTGCCCAGAAACCAACGGTACCGGAGAAATCTTCCCACATTCCTTTGTATTTCCACACAGACTCTTTACACTTGCTGATAAATGGATCAAGACCATATTCTTCAATCTGTTCTTTTCCATCCAGACCCAGTAATTTTTCCACTTCCAGCTCAACCGGCAGACCGTGGGTATCCCATCCTGCCTTTCTCGGAACCATATATCCTTTCATGGTCTTGTAACGTGGAATCATATCCTTGATAACACGAGTTAAAACATGACCGATATGTGGTTTACCATTGGCTGTTGGCGGTCCGTCATAAAATGTATAAACCGGATCCCCTTCTCTCAGCTCAATACTTTTACGGAAAATGTCATTGTCATTCCAGAACTTTAAGGTTTCTTTTTCTCTTTCCACAAAGTTCAGATTTGTCGAAACTTTCTTGTACACGATTTTACCTCCATTATTTTTTCATATTCAAATTATAGAAAATAGAAATCAAGGTATCTGTCAGTGGTCTTTCCATTCAAAACAGAAAAAGCTTCCATCCGTAACAGGATGAAAGCCATGCATTCATTATACCACCTTTTACATACCAACATATGCTCCCCGGTTAACGGTGGGGTTCCGTCACTGCTTACTTAAACCTATTTCAGCAATGCAACTCGGGAGTGATATTCAGACATCCTCTACTAGCAACGGGTTTCCACTATCTCCGTCTCACTGAAGCCTTCAAGAACTCTTACTGTCTCCGTCTTCGTATTTTTAACAGAGATATCATATACTAATAGAACTAAAAAGTCAATCGTAAATTGTGATTTGTACGGGGAATAATAGATGATTTCGCGGCAGGATGTTAAAAAAATCGACCCTCTATGGGGCCGGTTAAAAAGAGAGAAAAATATGAAAAAAACTTTATTCAAAACATCTTTGTTTTGATGCTCTTATCTTACCCAGAAAATGTGATGACTTTGTGAGGAAAATATGATGATATTCTGACAACCACATGAAGAAAATGTGAATCATCCAAATCCCTCCGCTATCAGTCCAACCAATATCCAGCAGATTTCCTCTGCATCCATCCAACACCCAGCCGACTTTCAGGCAGTTCATGGATTTTTTTCGCGACTGTGAAACCGGGCACCCAACTTCTGAAAATCTATGGTATTTTTTGCGATACTATGGTAAAATAAACTTTAACCATTTGCAAAGAATGATAGAAAGGAGTCCATATGATAAAAAAATTCATTGTATCTTTTCTTTGTGTAATTTTTATTGCAGGAGCCGTTTTCGGCGGTTTTATGTTTTTCTATTTCGCCATTCCAAGCAGAGAAGCCATGAGTTCTATCTCTCTTCCCTCTACCGTAGAAGACAGCGAACAAATTGAAAGTGCAACAACCGAAACCTCTTCCAGCCAGAATGTATATGTTGCTGATGTTCACCAGTCACTGACACTGCGTTCCGAACCAAGCAGTAACTCGGCTGAAATCACCAGTCTTTTGCCTATGACCCATCTGGAACTAATTGAGTTCGTAGATAACACAGACTATGCTTACGTGCAGGTTCTGACAGGAGATAAAGAAAGCTACAAAGGATATGTAAACAGTGAATACATCACCAAATTAGGTGAACCAACTATTCGTATTGGAGAAGAGGAGTAGAATTATGTTTTCCAACAATCTGACGATGATGACCGACCTGTATGAACTTACAATGATGCAGGGCTATTTCTTAAACGGCAACAATGATACCGTTGTATTTGATGTATTTTACAGAAGTAATCCAAGTGGAAGCTCCTATGCGATTACCTGCGGTCTTGCGCAGTTAATTGATTATATTAAAAACCTAAGTTTTTCTTATGACGATATTGATTATCTGAGAAGTCTCAACATGTTTGAGGAAGAATTCCTCTCTTATCTGGCAGGTTTCCATTTCAGCGGAGATATTTATGCTATCCCGGAAGGGTCTGTGGTATTCCCAAAAGAACCACTGGTGAAAGTCATCGCTCCAATCATGGAAGCTCAGCTGGTTGAGACAGCAATTTTAAATATTATCAACCACCAGAGCCTGATTGCAACCAAGGCTTCTCGGGTGGATTATGCTGCCGGAGGCGGTGTTATGGAGTTTGGTCTCAGACGTGCACAGGGTCCGGATGCCGGTACGTTAGGTGCAAGAGCCGCTGTAATCGGCGGATGCGTCGGCACTTCAAATGTTCTGGCCGGTGAACTGTTCGGGGTTCCTGTCATGGGAACACATGCCCATGCATGGATCATGAGTTTTCCTGATGAGTACACGGCTTTTAAGACATATGCTGATATGTATCCGGATGCCTGCATCCTTCTGGTCGATACTTATGATACTTTATCTTCCGGTATTCCAAATGCGATTCGTGTTTTCCAGGAGATGAGAGACGCCGGTGTCAAATCTGCGAAATACGGTATTCGCCTGGACAGCGGGGATCTGGCTTACCTTTCCAAAAAAGCCCGCCGCATGTTGGACGAAGCCGGATTTCCGGATGCGATCATTTCCGCTTCCAGCGACCTTGATGAGTATCTGATCCACAGCCTTAAGACACAGGGTGCCGCCATCACTTCCTGGGGTGTGGGAACCAACCTCATCACTTCAGCAGACAACCCTGCTTTTGGCGGTGTATATAAACTTGCTGCCATCAAAAAACCGGGCGAAGAAGAATTCACAGCTAAAATCAAAATTTCCGAAAACCCGGAAAAGATTACCAATCCGGGAAATAAAACCATTTATCGTATCTACGACAACGAAACCGGTAAGATTAAAGCAGATTTGATCTGCCTGGTAGGGGAAACTTATGATACAACAGAAGATCTGAAAATTTTTGATCCGATTTCCACCTGGAAAAAATCAACCATCCCTGCCAATACCTATCACATCCGTGAACTTCTTGTTCCGATCTTCCAGAACGGACAATGTGTTTACGAATCACCTGATACAATGGAAATCAAAGCGTTCTGTCAGAAGGAACTGAATACACTCTGGGACGAAAACAGACGTTTAATGAATCCACAGACAGTACATGTGGATTTATCCAAAAAACTTTACAATCTGAAACATCACCTGCTTGGCGATGAGGGAGATAATTAAGAAAAAAAACAGGCGGTCGAATCGACCGCCTGTTTTTTTGGCTTTATACATGTATTTAATGTTCGAGAGCAGCCCCGAATGCTGCTCTCTTTGGAGAAGGTACTTTTGTTACTTTTCGCAACAAAAATTTATAATGTATTGGGGGGG
>JAQYIU010000123.1 GCA_028721415.1 Lachnospiraceae bacterium
ATAATCGAAGCAGGTATAAAATATCAATTGCAAGAGGAATCAGCTATTTAAAAGATAATACTGGTAATTTGAAAACCATCAGTGATTGGAAATATGAGGCTGATCAGAAGATGTATCAGAATAAAACAGGGAGGACGCAGAGTGAATCATCATGTTTTGATGACTGGTTTTGGATTATCTATTGGGATAACCGTTCTTTTTCTGACTTTAAACAATCCTTATGCATATACAGATCGATTAACAGGCACTTTTGATAACACGTATTTTAATCAGTGGATTCAAGAAAAAATTTCTGAGAAGAAAGCATTTCATTTGATATCGATTGATGTATACCAGTTGAAAAGAGTCAATAAAATATGGGGTACCTCCGTTGGTGATCAGGTATTGATGCAGATTTCCGGTTGTTTACAGGATATCAGTGATTCTGATCATATTTTCCGGATTACCGGAAATCGGTTCGTTGTACTTACCTATTCACTCGAAGAATATGAACGATGCAGGAATGCTGTCTTGAAACTGTTTGAAGAGGCATTTCAGATTGGAGAAGAAGAATTGTTTTGTCCTGCGATTATCTGTGGTATTCGAAATGGAGAAGATTTGAATGATAGTGATGTATTACTTGCCTATATCGAATATCTGGTCTCAATCGCACCGGAATCAGAAAAGTCTGTTTTGATTCAGGGGGATCAGGAAAACCTGCGGGGATTTTATTATGAACAGGAGATCGAACGTTTCCTGAATACGGCGATAGAAGAAGATCTTTTTGAAGTATATTATCAGCCGGTTTATTCTCTGGAAACAGAAAGTTATATTACTCTGGAGGCTTTGAGCCGGTTGCGTCATCCGAAGTTCGGTCCGGTATCTCCTGAAGTATTCATTGGAATTGCAGAAAAAAGCGGACAAATTGCGCGGATAGGTTGTCTTCAGTTTCGGAGGGTATGTGGTTTTATTAAAGGACATGAAGAGCTTATGTCTACGATTCATAATATTAAATTTAATTTATCACCATTGGAACTGCTCACCCGGGGATATTGTGATATGCTCATTCAGGTAATCAATGAATTTGACCTGCCTTTTTCTTATTTTCAATTTGAGATAACGGAAACTGTGGCAACAGAATATAACGAAGATTTATATCAGGCTGTTTCCGTATTCTTGAAAATGGGAATTGGTCTGTGTCTTGATGACTTTGGTTCCGGATATGCTAATTTGAATACCGTGTTGAAGTTGCCGTTTTCCTCTATCAAATTGGATCGGTCCCTGCTCAGCGGAATATGTGATAATGAGCAGATTGCATCATTTTATAAAAATATAGTATCTATTTTACAGAATATGGGATACAGTATCATTGCGGAAGGTGTGGAAAATGAGAAAGAACTCCTGTTGATGTCAGAATGGGGTGTGAATATGATACAGGGATATTATTTTTCTCCGCCGGTGTCAGAAAAAGAAATTTGTGAAATGGTAATAAACGGGAAAGAGAAAGCTTGTTAATCTCTTTCCCGAAGATGACTGATTATGACTTCTTTTATCCAGTCTCCCAGATATTGAGACAAGCAGGTGAAATTCGAATCGAATATCTGATCAAATTCGACATAGTAGTGCTTGTCATAGTAATCGGTTTTGTAAAGACGCAGTGTGCTTTTATAGGAATCTGATGAAACATCAATACCATAATATCGAGTGGCAGAAGGAAATGGAAGAAAAATTGCTGTTTTTTTCGTATAGCAAGTAGAGGCTTTTGCTTTTTTTCGGTGTTTTTTGTCCACGTAACAGCCAATGGTTTTATGTATCGCCCGATCTTCTTCAGGAAGATAATAATAATTCTGATAATCTGCAAAAAAGTATTTTAGAGCCCCCTCCATAACAGGGACAGACAATCGAGCTATATTGTTGTTAATTTCCACACTTCCCACTGAGGAGTGAATCTGCAATGGTTTGGGGAGAGGGGAATCTAATTCACATTGTATCATTAAACTTCCCTGACTGAGTGTATATTTTTTTTGAGAATAAGCCATATCCATATAGGTTATTTTGCCCTTTAAAAGCTGGTGATAAGCCAGTAAAGGAGAGAGTTCTGCCATTCCCTGGATATCCTCTTTGTTATGAAGAAGCAGAAGATCAAGAAGTTTTGACTTCTTTTTCAGTAAGTATTCTTTATAAAGAGGGATTAATTGCCCGCCATCATATAAATCTTCTCTCTTCTTGTTTAAAAATATTTCCCAATCTTTTTGCCTTCCGTGTTCTAATCTATATAAAGCCTGAAAAGGTTTTAATATTTTGTAGAGATCAAGAGAAGAGGCTACATTAATCTGAAAAGGAATATCGTTTAATTCATAGTGTCGATTCAGATAGGGGATATCGAACCCTTCGCCGTTGAATGAGAATATTTTTCCTGTACCAGCGGTCTGTTCCATGAATGTAGAGATTTGATTTTTTAAAGCTGATAGCATCTCGGGTTCACTGATACCATCATCATTAAACCACTGAATGATTTGAAAAGAATCTTCTTTATAATATCCGCATCCGATCAGATAAAGGATGGTGTTATCTTTTTTGAAACCGGTAGTTTCAATATCGAGAAATAAAAATTGATTTTTCTGCTTTTTAAGAGAATCATCAGGTAACAGAGTATATGTTTTTGTTAGCATAAGAATTTCCTTGTCTTCCTCTAATTTTCATAAAAAACATAGCAGATAAATGTTCAGATGTCAAATGTGCAGAGCAGTAGGAAGGGATGTGGTATCGGTTGTAATTCCGAAAAAAGTATGTTATGATTTGATAGAATATAAGTTCTGTTTTGTCAATACAAAAATTAGAGCAGAACAGCCAGAAGACAATTTGGCTATCAGAATAAAAACAGGAGAATTTTGTGCATTGATTTCATATGTGAAAGGAACCGCTGTTTATGCGGATAGTGAATGTGTCATTATTGATAATCACGGCATTGGCTACCGTGTGAGAACCCATGGAAGAACGCATGAGAATATCCGTTCCGGTCAGGATGTGATGTTGTATACATTTCTTTATGTGAGAGAAGATATACTGGCTCTCTATGGTTTTGCAACGAAAGAGGAATTAAAAACATTTCAGATTCTTCTGGCAGTGAATGGAATCGGACCCAAAGCAGCTCTTTCTGTGCTTACAACGCTCAGTGTGGAAGATTTGTATTATGCAGTGCTGAGTGAAGATGCAAAAGCAATTGCCAAAACGCCTGGAATTGGACCAAAAGGGGCGAAGAGGATGATTGTTGAGCTTAAGGATAAGCTTGATCTGGAAGATTTGGGGATTGGAACAGAAATGGAGGAGGATTCCTCTTTGGTTGAGACAGGAGATCAGAATCAGATTGCGGATGTGATGGAAGCTTTGGTGGCTCTTGGGTATTCCAATGGGGAAGCTTATCGGGCCGTTCATAAAGTGAAGAATGCCGGGGATATGGACACGGAGCAATTGATGAAGGAAGCGTTGAAGGCAATGCTGACAGTATAAGGTGACAGTATGGACAGAATGATAACAACGGAAATGACCGAAGAAGACATTGCCGTAGAAGGGAGTCTTCGACCGGGGAGTTTAAAAGAGTATATTGGACAGGAGAAGGTCAAACAGAATCTCAAAGTATTCATTGAGGCGGCAAAACAACGAGGCGAATCTTTGGATCATGTGTTGCTTTTCGGACCGCCGGGACTTGGAAAGACGACTTTGGCAGGAATTATTGCCAATGAGATGGGAACCCGGCTGAAGATCACATCAGGACCTGCCATTGAAAAACCGGGAGAGATCGCAGCGGTGTTAAATGGGCTTTCTGACGGAGATGTTTTATTTATTGATGAGATTCATCGTCTCAATCGTCAGGTAGAGGAAGTACTATATCCGGCTATGGAAGATTTTGCCATAGATATCATGATCGGGAAAGGAGCTTCCGCCAAATCGATTCGTCTGGATCTTCCTCATTTTACTCTAGTTGGGGCGACGACCAGAGCCGGGATGCTTACAGCACCATTAAGGGATCGTTTTGGAGTGATGAATCGTCTGGAATTTTATACAGATGAAGAGTTGACAGTGATCATTCGACGTTCTGCAGAATTATTGGGAGTTCATATTGATGATGCAGGAGCCATGGAAATTGGAAAGAGAAGCCGGGGAACACCGAGGCTTGCCAATCGTCTGTTAAAAAGAGTCAGGGATTTTGCGCAGGTTCGTTACGATGGTATGATTACCCTTCCTGTGGCAAAAGCTGCCCTTGATCTGCTGGAGATTGACAGTCTAGGACTTGATACGACAGATCGCAATATTCTGGAGACCATGATTTATAAATTCGGGGGAAGACCTGTTGGTCTTGATACACTGGCGGCTGCGATCGGTGAAGATGCCGGTACCATCGAGGATGTCTGTGAGCCGTTTCTGATTCAGAGAGGATTGATCAAACGGACACCGAGGGGAAGAACGCTGACACCTTTCGCATACAATCATCTGGGGCTTACAGTTCCGGATGTGATATATTAACATGGGGGATAAAAGATGGAAAACAAAGCAAAATTATCTGTTGTCATTGATGGGAAGGTTTATATGCTGTCAGGAGGAAACAGTGAGGCCTATATGCAAAAAATTGCTTCTTATGTTGACAGTAAGATCCGCGAACTTAAATTGCAGAGTGGATATAATAAATTGTCACCGGAGTATAAAAGTATTTTGTTATCTTTAAATATAACAGAAGAGTTGTTCAAGCTACAGGATGAGATTGCCATTTTCAATCAGGAACATCTGGAAAATGAGCAGGAACTGTATCGGCTGAAACAGGAGATCGTGGACAAGGAGATGCGGATTGACACTGCCAATAAACTTGTGATTGAATATAAAACCAAAGTCAATGAGTTACAGAAACGGATCATTGAACTGGAGACACGAAATGGAATACATGAATAAAAGAATAGTATTGCCGGAGCTTTTGGCTCCGGCTGGTTCTTTCGAACATTTGAAAGCGGCAGTGAAAGCGGGAGCAGATGCGGTATATATGGGTGGTCATCAATTTGGTGCCCGTGCCTATGCCGATAATTTTTCACAGCAGGATATCATTGATGCACTTCATTATGCACATTTTTATAATGTCAGACTATATCTGACGATCAATACTCTGATGAAAGAGGAAGAACTACAGAAAAAACTATATGGTTTTTTAAAACCGTATTATGAAGCAGGACTTGATGGGGTAATTGTCCAGGATGCAGGTACTGCTTCTTTTGTTCGCAGACATTTTCCTTCCATGGAAGTTCATGCCAGTACGCAGATGACGATCATGGATGTTTACGGTGCTAAAGCGGCAAAACGAATGGGACTTTGCAGGATTGTTCCTGCCCGTGAATTGTCTCTGGAAGAGATTTCCCGGATAAAAAGAGAAACAGGATTGGATATAGAAGTATTTATTCACGGAGCCCTCTGTTATTGTTATTCCGGGCAATGTCTTTTAAGCAGTATGTACGGTGGGCGAAGCGGTAATCGTGGAAGATGTGCACAACCTTGTCGGTTGCCTTATGAAGTCTATGATTCTTCTGGCAGATCACTGATGGGACGAAGCTGTCATGTACTGAGTCCAAAAGATTTGTGCACGATCGAACAACTCCCCGCTCTGATTGCTGCCGGTGTCGACTCGTTGAAAATAGAAGGCAGGATGAAAAATGTGGAATATGTCGCAGGAGTGACTGCCATTTACCGGAGATATCTTGATCGGTATCGTGAGTTGGCAGAACAGGGGATGACGGAACAGTGGAAGATTGAAGAGAAAGATTATCATAATCTGGAAGAATTATACAGCAGAAGCGGCTTTACTGACGGATACCTGATGCGGCATAATGGCAGAGAGATGATGTCAGTGGATCATCCGAAAAATATGGGAAGAAAGATTGGAAAAATCACTGCCATATCCAGACATCAGATTGAGATATCCTTTCAGGATGAAGTGCACCCAAAAGACGTGCTGATCGTTCCACTGGACAGTCAGGAAGAAGTCGTGCTGACGGTTCCTTCTCAAAATTGTTCCAGAAAGATGCTGTTGAATGTACCTTCTGTAAGAGAACTGAGGAAGGGAATGGCAGTTTACCGGAGAAAAAACATAGAGTTATCACATTGGATTCAGGAAGATATCCTGAAAAATGAAAAAAAATATCCGGTATTTGGACAAATAACTTTGCGAATTGGATACTCGGCAGAGCTTTATTTAAAATGTAATGGGCAGGAAATTCATGTGATCGGAGAGATAGTCGACGAATCCAGAAAACGTCCTGTTACCGAGCAAGATATCTTAAAACAGATGAATAAGACGGGGACGGTTCCGTTTTATCTGGAAGATCTCCAGATAGAGTTGGATCAGGATAGTTTCTTCCCGGTCTCTTTTTTGAAAAATATGCGTCAACAAGGATATGATGAATTAAAGAAGAAATTGGAGCATGTTGGAGATCGCATAGATAAGATGGATGATTCTTGCAAAAATACTGAGACAATTGAGACGGTGTCGCATCCTGTTGATTTAAAAACAGGAGAGAAAGAAAAAATAGCCTGGATATATGATAAAATAACGTTGAAAAAATGTCTGGAAGAACCTTTTTTTGATGGGATTTGCCTTCCGGCGGATTCCTGGAATCTGGACAGCATTTTATCTGTGGCTAAAGAAATCATCCAGTCTGGAAAAATTGCGTATTTCGCTTTTCCGAAAATTCTTCGAATGGAGTCATGGAAAAAGGATCAGTATGATAAATTACAAAAAATATCTCTTTCGGCTATCTGGAGCGGTATTTATGTTCACAATATAGGTCAGGCACAGTTCCTTTATGAATGTGAAGGAAGAACTGCCCCGATGATCGCAGCCGCCTCTTTTTACCGATGGAATAGCCTTGCGGGAGAACAGACCCAGGAACTATTTGCATTCGAAATGGCCCAGTTGCCGATGGAACTCTCGCTTGAAGAATGCGAAAAGATGGTGGTACAGCAGAAGATAAACATTCCACTGGAGTGGAATGTTTACGGAAGGGTTCCGGTGATGGTTTCTGCACAATGTGTAAAAAAGACAGCTGGTTGTTGTGATCATCAACCGTCTGTCTTGCAGCTGGAAGATCAGAAGAAACGAAAAATGCCGGTGGTTGCCCATTGTGAATTTTGTTATAATACCATTTGGCTTGATCAGCCCCGTAATCTGATTGGGGAGGATATTGGCAGATTAAAAGATCATATTCAGAGATTTTCCTTTGACTTTTTCCAAAATGATCTTTCGGATCTTGCGTTTGTGATTTCTTCCTTCCGCCGTTGGGCAGATAACGGATTTGGCAGAGATGAAAAGAAAAAGACCCCAGATGAATGCTGGAATTATGGAATAGAGTAGGTGATGAAATGTTAAATCTCGTATCGACGGGTTCCAATTATATTATTATGATTATGTGTGCCATATATGCCATTTCCTGTTTTACGATTTTCCTTCCTTCTTCAGAAGAACGGCAGGTAAAACGGATGGATCGTCAGGAACTTTTCATGTTCCTGTTTCATTTCCTTTGTTATGGTGTTTTGTTCTGTCAGACTTTTGATGTAAAGATCATAGTATTGTATGTGGCGCAGGCGTTGTTTTTTAAACTGTTGATTTTTATTTATGAGCATCTTTATCTGGATTGTTCAAGGATTCTTATGAATCATACCTGTTTTTTACTCCTCATTGGATTTGTTATGCTGACAAGATTATCATTTGATAAGGCAATCAAGCAGTTTGCAATTGTTGTGGTCAGCTCTCTGGTTGTTTTGATCATACCGTTTTTTATGGAAAAAGCTTACTGGCTGAAACGGTTGCGTTGGATCTACGGTTTGATCGGATTGCTTTTTCTGGCATTGGTTTTTGTAATCGGGACAACAAAGAACGGATCGACCAACTGGATTTCCTTTGGGGGATTTGCTCTTCAGCCGATGGAATTTGTCAAGATCGCTTTTGTATTTTTTATTGCAGCCATGATGGAAAAGCCGGCTGATTCCAAACGTATGTTTGTGACGATTCTTTTTTCTGCCTGCCATGTTCTTGTGTTGATCATGGAAAAGGATCTGGGTGGTGCACTGCTTTATTTTGTGATTTTTGTTTTTATGTGCTATGCGGCGACCGGAAGAGGAATTTATCTTTTTGGCGGGCTTTCGCTGGGCGTGTTGGCAGGCAAACTGGCATATACTTTGTTTACTCATGTCAGAGTACGTTTTGAAGCCTGGCTCGATCCATGGTCAATTATTGAAGGCAGAGGATATCAGATTGCCCAGTCACTGTTTGCCATAGGTACCGGTGGTTGGTTTGGAATGGGACTGACACAGGGCAGGCCTTCCGACATACCGGTAGTAGAAAGTGACTTTATTTTCTCAGCGATTGCGGAAGAGTTTGGAATCTTTTTTGCAATCTGTCTGATTTTGATCTATCTGGGAGTCTTTGTACATTTTCTTAAAATCGCTATGGATGTGCAGGGAAGATTTTATAAACTGGTGGCTTATGGTTTTTCCATCTGTTTTATTTTTCAGGTGTTTTTAACTATTGGTGGTGTGACTAAATTTATACCATCCACCGGTGTCACTTTGCCGTTGATCAGCTATGGAGGAAGCTCTGTAGCTAGTACATTAATAATCTTTGCAATCATGCAGGGAATATTTATGATTGCTTATAAAGAGGATGAAGAAGATGAAGAAGAGAACGAACAGCTCGAATCAGGAGCCGGACAAAAAGACCTCAGTGCGCAGACACAATGAGTCTGCAGTCACGCAGTTGCTTTCCTGGCTTGTCCCCAAACGGGGAAAAAAATTGCGTACCAATCGTTATATGTTTCACACCAGCCTGTTGGTGGTGCTTTTGTTTCTGGCATTGATCGGTTACATTGTGAAATTTACCATTTATGATGCCGATGATATTATAACAAGCCCTTATAACAAACGTACTACCGCACTTTCTGAGCGGATACTCAGGGGATCTATCAAAAGTGCTAATGATAAAGTGCTTGCAGAATCCAGTGAAGAAGACGGTGAGATTACCAGGGACTATCCTTATGAAGAAATGTTTGCCCATGTGGTGGGTTATGCGACTCATGGGAAAGCAGGGCTGGAATCAGCATTCAATTATGAGCTTCTTGCCTCTCATGAAGATCTGGTGACTCAACTTAAAAATGGAATTTCCGGAAAGAAAAGCACTGGAGATACCATAGTGACAACTCTTGATACCCGTTTACAAAAAGCTGCTTACAATGCATTGGAAGGTTATCGGGGAGCCATTGTGGCGATCGAACCCATAACAGGTAAAGTAAGAGCTATGGTTTCAAAACCGGATTTTGATCCGAATGAGCTGGATGATATCTGGGAAGAGATTAATTCCGATGAGAGCAACAGTTGTCTGCTGAACCGCTGTACGCAGGGATTATATCCGCCTGGCTCTACGTATAAACTGGTGACTGCTCTGGAATATATCGAAGAAAATGAAAATTCTTATGAAGATTTTGAATACAAATGTTCCGGGGAGACGATCGTGGACAGTGTTCACATCAGCTGTTATAAAGACGAAGTTCACGGAAATGTAGATTTGGACAGTGCTTTTGCAGAGTCCTGCAATACTGCTTTTGTGACATTAGGCAGTACGTTGAACCTTAAAAAATACGCTTCTCTGAATGAAAAATGCCTTTTTGATCAGAAGATTCCGTTTGATTTGTCAGTGAAAAAAAGCCGCTTTGATCTGGATGAGAGATCCCAGAAAAGTGAGGTTCCGCAGACGGTCATCGGACAGGGAAATACCCTGATGACTCCATTTCATAATGCCCTGATTATGTGTGCCACAGCCAATGATGGCATCATGATGAAACCATATCTCGTGGACAAAATCGAAAGTGCAGATGGAGTTACCGTAAAAGAAACAAAATCAGAAGAATATACAACTTTGATGAATGCAGATGATGCGAAAAAACTGCAGAAAATGCTTCGGGAGGTCGTGACAGATGGAACCGGTCATGCCCTTGATACCGACGAATATACGGTAGCCGGTAAAACAGGAACCGCAGAAAATGAAAAAGAAAACGCACATTCTTGGTTTGTCGGTTATTCCAATATAGAAGATCCGGATCTGGTTGTTTGTGTTATTGTGGAAAATACGGGAGCCGGCAGCAAATATGCTGCTCCAATCGCAAAAAAGATTTTTGATTCCTATTACAATAATGAGATGGATAAAATGTATCGATAAATGATAAAAAATCTTTCTTTATATGATGCCTGCTTATAATGCTTTCTTGCAAACATAAATCGAATTTGGTATACTGTAAGTAAGTGTAATACACACCAGAATTGTTTGCATAGGAGGAATTATCATGATTGAGGCAACAAGTTGTGGTGGTGTGGTAATTTTTCGAGGGAAAATCCTTCTGTTGTACAAAAATTATAAGAATAAGTATGAGGGATGGGTTTTACCAAAAGGAACTGTAGAGGAGGGAGAAGAATATAAAGAAACCGCACTGCGGGAAGTCAAAGAAGAAACCGGTGCGAAGGCGTCTATTATAAAATATGTCGGCAAGAGCCAGTATACTTTTAACACGGCAAAGGATGTGGTGGTAAAAGATGTCCACTGGTATCTGATGATGGCAGACAGCTATTATTCCAGGCCGCAGCGAGAAGAGTACTTCGTGGATTCCGGATTTTACAAATATCACGAGGCTTACCATCTGCTGCGATTTCCCAATGAAAAACAGATTTTAGAAGAAGCTTATCAGCAATATCTGGATTTGAAAAAGGCTAATCTTTGGGGCAGCAGGAAATATTTTTAATCTGTAACTGTTCAGAATGAATCAGGAGTTTAGGATTTGATTCTGAGCAGTTATTCTTTTGCAGAAAATGATACAGAAATAATCTCTAAAAGAGAGCATATCATCTAAGGAGGACATCATCATGAGTAAAAAGATTGCAATTGTTTTTCCGGGCATTGGATATCATGTAGATAAACCACTTTTATACTACAGTATCCGTCTGGCCAGACAATATGGATATCAGATCAAATGCGTTGATTATGGAACCTTGCCTTCCGGAATCAAAGGAGATTCTGAAAAAATGAAGACAGCATTTTATATGGCATATAAGCATGTCACAGAAATTCTTTCAGAGGTGGATTTTTCTTCATTTACTCAGATTTTGTTTATTTCAAAAAGTATAGGAACAGCTGTTGCAGCAGCCTATGAGTTGCAAAATCAACTTGGAGCCAGTCAGATTTACTACACACCAGTTGAAGAATCTTTTCAGGCAATAGGTACAACCGGAATTGTGTTTCACGGTGCTGCCGATGACTGGGCAAGAACAGCAGTCATTCAGGAAGAATGTGCGAAAAGAAATCTCCCTTTATTTATTACAGAACATGCAAATCATTCTTTGGAAACAGGAGATATCATGCTTGATCTGGATAATTTAAAGAATATTATGGAAAAGACGGAGAAATATATAAAGGATATTTTGCTATGAAATAAAAAAAGCCTTAAAACTTTATTCATTAAAGTTTTAAGACTTTTAATGCCGGCCGTGGGACTTGAACCCACACAAGGTTACCCGTAACAGATTTTGAGTCTGTCTCGTCTGCCAATTCCGACAGGCCGGCGAATCAACTCTGATATAATAACATGGTATTTGTTATTTGTCAACAATTTATTTAAAATAATCGTTTGTTTTTTATTTGGGAATTCCTATTTTAAATAGTTAAAATCTATTGACTTTCCCGGGATCCATATTATATAATATCAGTAATATTTATCATTATTAATTAAGGAGGATATCATCATGGGATATAGTGACGGTTACGGCGAAGGCTACGGAGCAGAGAAAAAAGAAGGATACGGCGAAGCAGTAGGCTACGGAGCAGGAAAAGAAAGCTACAGCGAAGAATACAGCCATAAAGAGGGTTATGGCGAAGGCTACGGCGAGAAGAAGGAAGGCTACGGCGAAGAATACAGCCATAAAGAAGGTTACGGCGAAGGCTACGGAGCAGAGAAAAAAGAAGGATACGGCGAAGCAGCAGGCTACGGAGCAGGAAAAGAAAGCTATAGCGAAGAATACAGCCATAAAGAGGATTATGGCGAAGGCTACGGCGAGAAGAAAGAAGGATACAGCG
>JAQYIU010000124.1 GCA_028721415.1 Lachnospiraceae bacterium
TCCTCAGCCATTTCTCTGGCAATAGGATTCGTCATTACAATTGCCACCGTATTATTTGCCGTTGCAATATCCAGAATACCTACCAGTAATCCAATCCCTAACTTTCCACCTTTTCTGCTCTTAAATACCCTTTTTATAAAATGAAGCAGAGCAACAAAACCTCCATATTCATGAATCAGTGCACCAATGGCAGAAACCAGGATTGCAACGAGGATTGTCTCAAACATAGAGGAAGCTCCTGAACCCATATTAGAAAGAAGGTCTATTGTTGCCGTATTTCCTGTCACTAACATGATAACAGAGCCGGATGCAATTCCGAGCAAAAGTACCACAAAAACATTAATTCCGATAATTCCACCCGCAAGAACCAGCAGATATGGAATGATCTGAATCAAATGATACTCCATTTCCAGATTTTGTTTTACATGGATTCCGGAAGTTTTCATATAAATAATCAGTAAGGTCACAATCGCTGCCGGCAACGCAATCCAGAAATTGGCCCGGAATTTATCTTTCATAGCACATCCCTGACCGTTACAGGCAGCAATAGTAGTGTCAGAAATAAAGGACAGATTATCTCCAAACATCGCTCCACTAACAACAGTTCCCGCACAGAGTGCCGAATTAAATCCCGACCCGTTGGCAACCGCCACGGCAATCGGCGTGATAAGTGTGATGGTTCCCACAGAAGTTCCCATGGCAATAGACACGAAAGCACTGACCACGAAAAGCACCAGAACTGCATACCTTGCAGGTATCAGAGATAACAGAAAATAAGCTACACTCTCCGCACTGCTGCGACCCACGACTCCAACAAAAATTCCGGCAGTAAGAAAAATCAGAATCATAGTGACAATGTTTTTATCTCCAATCGCTCCTGCCATCACTTCCAGTTTCTGATCAAAATTCAGACTTCGATTCTGCAGGCAGGCTACCAATAATGCAGTGAGAAAGGAAACTACGATCGGTACATTATAAAATCCCATCGGAATTTTCATTATATATTCAAACAAGATTCCAAGCCCAAGGTACATGATAAGAAAGACAGCAATCGGCAACAGTGCCTTCCAGTTTCCTTTTTGCACAACTTCCTTCTCTTTATTCTTTTTATGCATACATTATCCTCCCCATACCAATATTAATGTGTGACACCAATGAATCTTTTCATTTCCTGTTGAAACAGAATATCTACAGCGACATGCTCTCACCACTTATCCATTGGGCTTGAAGTGGAGGCATTCTTGCTATATTATATTAAAACATATCCTTTATATTTCTGAAGGTCTTTTAACAGACAGTTCATGGTAATTTTAGTACCATTCTCCAGATATTCCATTTCTTTCACCGTAGCATTTTCATTAAAATAGGAAATCAAAGCCCCTTCCGTATAAGGAATCAGCATCACACAATCCACATAATCCTGATATATACGAGAGGATATCATCTGGACAAGTTCTTCCAGACCGATATTCTTACCTGCGGCCATATAAATACAATCCTGTCCTGTCGATGGAATCTTCTCCAGAATTCCGTCACATTTATTATAAACATGAATACACGGAATCTGCTCTGCTCCCAGTTCCCGCAAAGTCTCTCTGGTCACTCTCATATGATCCTGATAATTCTCATCAGAATAATCAATGACTTCCAATAACACGTCTGCATATTTTACTTCCTCCAGAGTGGAATGGAAGGCCTGTACCAGATTATGCGGCAGTTTATTGATAAATCCTACAGTATCGGAAAGAAGAAATTCTTTTTTGTCCGGCAAGTGAATCTTTCGTACTGTCGTATCCAACGTGGCAAACAACATATCCTGTGCCATTACTTTTTTCTCATCATTTTTCTCATATTTATCGATGAGTGCATTCATGAGCGTGGATTTACCGGCATTGGTATATCCGACCAATGCCACCTGCGGAATTCCCTGGGAAAGACGTCGCTTCCTCTGGGTTTCCCGATTCTTCTCCACTTCTTTTAATTCTTTCTTAAGCTCGGAAATACGATGTCTGATCTTACGTTTGTCAAGTTCCAGCTTTTTCTCACCGGCACCTTTATTGGACAGACCACCGCTGCCACCTCCCTGTCGGCTTAAAATTTCTCCCATACCAGTCAGTCGTGGCAGTTCATACTGCAGTCGTGCCGTCTCCACCTGAATCTGTGCTTCCCTTGTTTTTGCACGGGAAGAAAAAATCTGTAAAATGAGATGGGTACGGTCCAGAATCGGCCGCTCAATAATATCTTTCAGATTACGAAGCTGCATCGGAGATAATGTATTGTCAAAAATCACTAACTCAGCATCCAGCATATGCGCCAGTGCTTTTATCTCATCTACCTTACCTGTTCCTACATAAACTCCGGTATTCACCTGGCTGATCTTCTGGGTCTCCACGCCGACCACTTCCATATTGCAGGCCTCTGCCAGATTTTCCAGTTCATTCAATGCATGTTCAAAATCGGGATCATTATCAAGATTTACTCCTACAAGAAGAGCTTTCATTTTATGATCTGCCTGATTTCCTGTATTTATTTCCATAGATACATACCTTTCATCCATAACTATACAATAATTCAGAACCCCTTGTTAAACGGATTCTTCACTGTTACCATAATCGTATCATACCAGATATCGTTTCAAATATTTCCCTGTATGGGATTCCGGTACTTTGGCTACTTCTTCCGGGGTTCCGCTGGTGACAACAGTTCCTCCCCCGTCACCGCCTTCCGGTCCCATATCAATAATATAGTCTGCTGTCTTAATCACTTCCAGATTATGCTCGATGACCACGACAGTATTACCACCTTCGGTCAGTCTCTGCAAAATCTCCGTCAGTTTGTGAACATCTGCAAAATGAAGACCGGTGGTAGGTTCATCCAGAATATAAATGGTTTTTCCTGTACTTTGACGACTCAGTTCCGTTGCCAGTTTCACCCTCTGGGCTTCTCCGCCGGAAAGAGTGGTGGAAGGCTGTCCCAGTTTGATATAGGAAAGTCCCACATCCCTCAATGTTTCTATCTTTCTTCGAATAGATGGTAGACTTTCAAAAAATGTACAGGCTTCCTCCACAGTCATATCAAGAACCTCAAAGATATTTTTTCCTTTATATTTTACTTCCAGTGTCTCCCTGTTATACCGCTGCCCATGACAGACCTCACACGGCACATAAACATCAGGCAAAAACTGCATTTCAATCTTTAAAATACCATCTCCGGCACAGGCCTCACATCGACCGCCTTTTTTGTTAAAACTGAATCTGCCCTTATCATATCCCCTGGCCTTCGCATCTTTGGTCATGGCAAAAAGTTCACGAATCTGATCAAAAACTCCTGTATAGGTCGCCGGATTGGAGCGCGGTGTTCTTCCGATCGGAGATTGATCAATATTGATAATCTTATCAAGCTGTTCTGTTCCCAGAATATCCTTATGCTTTCCAGCCTTAATTCTCGCTCGATTCAGGACACAGGCAAGCTTTTTATATAAAATCTCATTAATCAGAGAACTTTTTCCTGAACCGGATACACCGGTAATACAAGTCAGAACTCCCAATGGAATATCCACATCCACATTTTTCAGATTATTCTCGCAGGCACCTTTCACGGTAAGCCATCCCGAAGGTTTTCGTCGTTCTTCCGGTAATGGAATACTCAATTTACCGCTTAAATAAGCACCGGTAATAGAATTCGAATCATTCATCAAATCTTCTGCCGTTCCTGTTGCAACTACAGTTCCACCCTGTTCCCCTGCTTCCGGGCCAATATCTACAATATAGTCAGCTTCTCTCATGGTATCTTCATCATGCTCTACTACAATTAAAGAATTACCCAGATCTCTCAGGCGTTTTAAAGCGGAAATCAGCTTGTCATTGTCCCTCTGATGAAGCCCTATACTAGGCTCATCCAAAATATAGGCAACCCCTACCAGACCGGAACCAATCTGAGTGGCAAGACGGATTCTCTGCGCTTCTCCACCGGAAAGGGTTCCTGTTGCCTGAGAAAGACTCAGATAATCCAGACCCACATCATTGAGGAATCCGATTCTTCCCCGGATTTCTCTCAGTATCTGCTTTCCGATGAGCTGCTGTCTATCAGTAAGCTGAATATTCTTAAAATATTCAATCAACCTTTTAATCGACAGATTTGTCAATTCTGCAATATTATACTCTCCTACCGTTACAGCCAAGGATTCCTCTTTCAACCGCTGTCCATGACAGGAATCACAAGGAGTAACTGTCATAAAATTCTCATATTCTGCCTTCATTCTCTCTGAGTGATTTTCGCGATATCGTCTCTGCACATTGCGAATCAATCCCTCAAAAGCGACATCATAGAATCCCTCGCCTCGTCTTCCCACATAATGAACGGTAACTTCACGACCGTTGGTTCCATTTATAAGCATATCCTGCACTTCCGGACGCAACTCACAAAATGGAGTTTTCAGATCAAAATCGTATTCTTTTGCCAAGGCTTCCAGAATGGCATGGGTGTAACTCTTCGGATCTGTACAGGACTGCCAGCCGGTCACCACAATAGCTCCCTCTTCTATACTTAGCTTTCGATCCGGAATCATCAGATCAATATCAAATTCCATCTTAAATCCCAGTCCATGACAGGCAGGACAAGCTCCAAAAGGATTATTGAACGAAAAACTTCTCGGCTCGATCTCATCGATACTCACGCCGCAATCCGGACAGGAAAAACTCTGGCTGAAGTTCATAGTTTCGCCACCAATCACATCCACCACCAGAAGGCCTCCGGTAAGTCCCATAACAGTTTCGATGGAATCTGCCAGTCTCTGATGAATGCCTTCTTTGATCATCAGTCGGTCTACCACGATTTCAATAGTATGCTTTTTATTTTTCTCCAATTTAATCTCTTCGGAAAGTTCATATAGATTCCCATCAATCCTTACACGGACATATCCACTCTTTTTGGCGTTGGCAAGAATTTTGACATGCTCTCCCTTTCTCCCCCGAACAATTGGTGCCAGAAGCTGAATCTTCGTTCGTTCCGGCAATTTCATCAGAATATCCACAATCTGATCTACAGTCTGTTTTTCAATGACTTTCCCACATTTTGGACAGTGAGGAATCCCCACTCTCGCATATAAAAGTCTCAGATAATCGTAAATCTCCGTGACAGTTCCCACAGTAGAACGGGGATTGCGGTTGGTTGATTTCTGATCAATGGAAATAGCCGGGGATAATCCCTGAATATCATCCACATCCGGTTTCTCCATCTGTCCCAGGAACTGTCTGGCATAGGATGACAGAGATTCCATATATCTTCTCTGCCCTTCTGCATAAATGGTATCGAAAGCCAGGGAGGACTTACCGGAACCACTGAGTCCCGTCAATACCACAAACTGGTTTCTGGGAATATCTATATCAATATTCTTCAGGTTATGCTCCCTCGCACCCCGAATTCGAATATACTCTTTTTTGTCACTCATTCATTTCTCCTTCTTTGTGTCAATTCTGCGATTACTATGAAAATCCGGTCATTCTGAAACCCCGGGTTTCTGTAAAAATCACACCCGAATTTCTAATCAAAATCCCGCAGAGCAATCTTATATTTTTTAAGTTCATCACGAAGTTGTGCGGCCTCCTCAAAATTAAGTTCCGCAGCCGCCCGGTTCATCTTCTTTGTGAGCTGTGCAATCATCTCTTTCAATTCTTTCTTATTCATGGACTCCATGTCTTTTTCCAGATCGGAAGCTTTGCCCTTTTCCTCCCCGTCATTGGTGATGGAAATTACATCACGAACCGCTTTCTTGATAGTAGTCGGGGTGATTCCATGTTCTTCATTATACTCCATCTGAATCTGACGTCTTCTCTCCGTTTCCGATATGGCAGCTCTCATGGAATCGGTAATGGTATCTCCATACATGATAACCCGTCCCTCTGCATTACGGGCAGCACGTCCAATGGTCTGAACCAGAGAGGTTTCTGAACGGAGAAAACCTTCTTTATCCGCATCGAGAATTGCGATAAGCGTCACTTCCGGAATATCCAGACCCTCTCTTAAAAGGTTGATTCCCACCAGCACGTCAAACACATCCATACGGAGATCCCGCACAATCTCAATTCGTTCCAGAGTGTCTATGTCGGAATGAAGATATTTCACCCGGATATCCAGTTCCTTCATATAAGAAGTGAGATCCTCCGCCATCCGCTTGGTGAGGGTAGTGACCAGAACCTTATGCTTCTTCTCCACTTCCTTATTAATCTCACTGATCAGATCATCAATCTGGCCTTCCACCGGACGCACATCAATGAGCGGATCCAAAAGTCCGGTCGGACGGATAATCTGCTCTGCCCGAAGCATCTCATGCTCTTTCTCATAGACATTCGGTGTGGCAGACACAAACAACATCTGGTCAATATGTTCTTCAAACTCCGTAAAGTTAAGCGGACGGTTGTCCAGAGCAGAAGGAAGTCGGAAACCGTAATCCACCAGGGTCTGCTTTCTAGAACGGTCCCCCGCGTACATTCCTCTCACCTGAGGTACGGTGATATGAGACTCATCAATGATCATCAAAAAATCATCTCCGAAGAAATCAATCAGAGTATTCGGTGCCTTTCCCGGTTCCAGACCGGTCAAATGTCTGGAATAATTCTCGATTCCGGAACAAAATCCCGTCTCTTTTAACATCTCAATATCAAAATTCGTCCGTTCGGAAATGCGCTGTGCTTCCAGAAGCTGATCATTGGCCTTAAACCAGGCAACCCGCTCATCAAGTTCTTCTCGGATGCCTTCTACGGCCCTGTCAATCTGCTCCTGGGGAACCACATAATGGGAGGCTGGGAAAATAGCTACAAAATTAAGGCTGGATTTTATCTCTCCGGTCAGAATATCCACCTGCATAATACGATCAATCTCATCCCCGAAAAACTCAATCCGAACCGCATCCTCAAAGGTAGAAACAGGAAGAATCTCCAGAACATCTCCACGCACCCGGAAACTTCCCCTCTTAAAATCCAGTTCATT
Source organism: Lachnospiraceae bacterium (assembly GCA_028721415.1). Lineage (GTDB taxonomy): Bacteria > Bacillota > Clostridia > Lachnospirales > Lachnospiraceae > Anaerobutyricum. The sequence goes on from JAQYIU010000124.1 coordinate 6,988, forward strand.
TCTCACATATTGTATATCAATCAGCTTACGGACAACCTCATCTCGATCAATCTCCATCCCCGGACGAAGGGAAATCATCATCTCCTCATAGTCCTTCTTACTACCGATACCATAAATACAGGACACAGAAGACACCACGATCACATCTTTTCGCTCAATAAGTGCGGCGGTGGCACTGTGTCTCAGCTTATCAATCTCATCATTAATGGAAGAATCCTTCTCGATATAAGTGTCCGTTGACGGCACATAGGCCTCCGGCTGATAATAATCATAATAGGACACAAAATACTCCACTGCGTTATGAGGGAAAAATGCCTTAAACTCGCTGTAAAGCTGGGCAGCCAGCGTCTTATTATGAGCCAGAATCAACGTCGGTTTATTCAATTGTGCTATGACATTGGCCATGGTGAATGTCTTACCTGAACCGGTAACACCCAGTAATGTCTCAAACTGATTGCCTTCTTTAAAACCTTTCACTAATTGTTCTATCGCCTGGGGCTGATCGCCGGTCGGGGCATATTCGGATACTAATTCAAAATGATCCATAACAGGTCCTCCTGTGAATCTATTCTCTGCAATTTCTTTTGCCATTATATCAGAATTAAAAATGAAAGTACAGTTATTTTTTCGAATGTTTGTTCTGTTTTTCCATCTCATTTTAATATCTTAAGTGAACTTCCATTTTTTTCAATTTTCTTAAGGAAAAATATTGATTTATTTAATTATATGTGGTAACCTTTATTCGTTCGTTATTTAAACAATACAGCATTACTCTGGAGAGTCTTTACCATAACGGAAAGCGCCGAAGGTGTACGGCAGGTTTACTGCCAATCTCTCAGGCAAAAGGACAGGGCGTCATGTATTTTCTTTGGAGGGCTGATATTCATCAGTTCTTTTTTTAGTTTCAGGAGTTTTACCCCTTTCTAAGATACAGTGATTGAAAGCGTGATCTTATCCTTCAATGGTATGGTATCTCAGTGAAAGCTGATCATCTGCCATTTTGGTTTTGCCGGTTGGATAAATAACGCTTTATTGACCATTCTACAGGACTGGCGTCACATTTTAACATAAGAAAGGAAGAAAAAATCATGTTTGAAACTATCAACAACATTCTCGTAAGCATCGACGATTTCGTGTGGGGTATCCCGCTGATCGTCATGATTCTCGCCACAGGTATCTTTTTGACCATTCGTTTAAAAGGTCTGCAGATTTCAAAATTACCCCTTGCATTTAAATATATGCTTTCGAATGAGAGCGATGGCAATGAAGGTGAGATATCCAGCTTTGCCGCTCTTTGTACCGCACTTTCCGCAACAATCGGTACCGGTAACATTGTCGGAGTTGCAACAGCTATCGTAGCCGGTGGACCCGGAGCTCTGTTCTGGATGTGGATTGCCGCTATCGTGGGAACCGCAACCAAATATGCCGAAGGTTTTCTTGCCATCAAATATCGTACGATCGCAGAGGACGGTCATGTAGTCGGCGGTCCGTTCTACTATATCGAAAAAGGTATGGGAGAAAAATGGAAATGGCTTGGTAAACTCTTTGCTTTCTTCGGTCTCTGTGTTGGTCTGATGGGTATCGGTACTTTCACACAGATTAATGGTATCACCAGCGCAGTTAACAACTTCTTTGATGCAGGAAATGTACATACGGTTTCTCTTTTTGGAAGGGATTATTCCTGGTCTGTTGTCATTGCCGGTATTATCTTAACTGTTGTTGTTGCTTTTGTTATCATCGGTGGTATCAAGCGAATCTCCAATGTGGCGCAGGTTGTCGTTCCTTTTATGGCTGCCGGATACATTATCGCTGCAATCATCATTCTGGTTCTTAATTTCAGAGCCATTCCGGGTGCCATCGTAGAAGTGGTTCAGAGTGCTTTCGGTCTCCGTGCCGTAGCCGGAGGTGCCATGGGTGCCATGATTGTTGCCATGCAGAAAGGTATCGCCCGCGGTATCTTCTCCAACGAGGCTGGTCTTGGTAGTGCACCGATCGCTGCCGCTGCCGCTCAGTCCAACGAACCAGTAAAACAGGGTCTGATCTCCATGCTGGGAACTGTCATTGATACCGTTATCATCTGTACTATGACCGGTCTTTCCATCGTCATTACCGGTGCCTGGGACATGGGTCTTGAAGGTGTAGCTGTCACAACCAAAGCTTTCCAGATTGGTCTTCCTTTCCCTGCTCAGGTTTCCTCCTTTATTTTGATGTTGTGTCTGGTCTTCTTCGCTTTCACAACAATTCTCGGATGGGATTACTACAGTGAGAGATGTCTCGACTACCTGACTCACAATAATCAGCAAGCCGTGAAAATTTACCGCTGGATTTACATTGCCTGCGTATTCATCGGCCCTTACATGACCGTTTCTGCCGTATGGACTATCGCCGATATCTTCAACGGTCTGATGGCGATTCCAAACCTCATTGCTCTCCTGGCATTGAACGGTGTCATTGTAGCTGAAACAAAGGCATATTTTGATAAACTGAAAAAATAAAGATCGGATAATCCGTTCCAAAACAAACCTATTAGCACTCATTTTATATGAGTGCTAATTTTTTCTTGACATTCTTTTCTTCAGGTATTAGTATAGTACCAGAAAAAACAATGAAACAGGAAAGGAGTTTTTTAAAATGGCAAAACAAGGAAGTTTATCAATTAACAGTGAAAATATTTTCCCTATTATTAAAAAATGGCTGTATTCCGACCACGATATTTTTATTCGTGAGCTGGTCAGCAACGGCTGCGATGCAGTGACAAAATTAAAGAAATTATCCGGCATGGGCGAATTTGACGAACCAGAAGGAACAAAATATAGAGTTGACGTTATTGTCAGCCCGGAAGACAAAACCATCAAATTTATCGATAATGGTATCGGTATGACCGAATCAGAAGTTGATGAATACATCAACCAGATTGCTTTTTCCGGTGCAGAAGCCTTCCTGGCACAGTACAAAGATAAGACAAATGAAGACCAGATTATCGGTCATTTCGGACTTGGTTTCTATTCTGCATTTATGGTTGCTGACAAGGTAACCATCGACACACTCTCTTTCCAGGACGGTGCCACACCGGTACACTGGGAATGTGACGGCGGAACAGAATTTTCCATGGAAGAAGGCGACCGTGAAGCACGTGGTACCGAAATCACTCTTTATTTAAATGAAGATAGCTATGAATTTTCCAACGAATATCGCTGCCGCGAAGTTCTGGAAAAATACTGCTCCTTCATGCCGGTAGAGATCTACTTCACCAACGCCGATGCAGAGGAACCGGAAAAAGAAGAGATTCCGGATGTTGTTGACGTAGATACAGAAGAAAATACTGATACCGCAGAAGACTCTACCACTGATGAAAACGAAGAAGATGGCGATCATGAAGTCACCCTCGATGACGATGACGAAGATGAAGAAGAGGATGAAGAAGACAATTCTCCAAAACCAATCAACCAGATTCATCCTCTGTGGACTAAACATCCAAACGAATGTACTGAAGAAGAATATAAAGAATTCTACCGCAATACCTTCCATGATTACAGAGAGCCTCTGTTCTGGATTCATCTGAACATGGACTATCCGTTTAACCTGAAAGGTATCTTATACTTCCCGAAAATCAATACTCAGTACGATACCATTGAGGGAACCATCAAATTATACAACAATCAGGTATTTATCGCTGACAATATTAAAGAAGTCATTCCGGAATATCTGCTTCTGTTAAAGGGATGTATCGATTGTCCTGATCTGCCTCTTAACGTATCCAGAAGTGCTCTTCAGAACGATGGTTTTGTAAAGAAGATTTCCAACTACATCACAAAGAAGGTGGCAGAAAAATTATCCGGTATGTGTAAGACAGACCGTGAAAACTATGAAAAATACTGGGATGACATCAGTCCATTTATCAAATTCGGCTGCATCCGTGATGAGAAATTCAATGACAAGATGAAAGATTATATTATCTTCAAGAATATGGAAGACAAATACATTTCCCTGCCAGAATATCTGGAAGCTGGAAAAGAGCATTACGAAAACACTGTCTTTTATATTACAGATGACATCGCGCAGTCTCAGTATATCAACATGTTCAAAGAACAGGAAATCGATGCAGTTTATCTGACTCACAACATCGATACTACTTTCATCACCCACTTAGAGCAGAGAAATCCAGAAGTAAGATTCTTAAGAATCGACTCTGACCTCACCGATAACTTCAAAGAGGAACTCTCTGAGGAAGAAAGCAAGGAAAGTACAGAAAAACTGGCTGACATCTTCAAGAAAGCCACCGGAAAAGAAGAGCTAATCTTAAAGGTTGAAAAACTGAAAAATGCAGATGTTTCTTCCATGATCACGGTTTCCGAGCAGACAAGACGTATGGCTGAAATGATGAAAATGTACGGAATGAGCCAGAGTGAGACCGGCCTTGGTATCCAGGGTGAAACCCTCGTCCTCAACATTAACAATAATTTGGTTCAGTTTGTGTTAAACAATCCGGACAATGAAAATACACCATTAATCTGTAAACAGATTTATGATCTGGCACAGCTGGCAAATCATCCGCTGAAACCAGAAGAAATGACGGAATTCGTGGCAAGATCCAATAAGATTCTTGGAATTCTGGCAAAATAGTATAATAAAGCGCAGCTTCCAGAATAACAATACAGGAAACTGTTCTCTTACATTTGTATGTCATAGTTAGCACGCCTGTTCATAAAAATATGGCAGTGATTTCATGCAATGCATGATCACTGCCATAAGATCAGGAGCTGTTTTTGTTATAACAGCCTTTTTATATCCCTGTTATTAAGAATAATCGTCTATTAGTTGAAGAAGTAATAATATGGATTGTTGTAGTAATCACCGCTTCCATCGGAACCATTTCCAAAATATTCACTGTACGGATCTGTTCCTCTGTTTCCATTGTAATTGTAATTTTGCTGTTCTGTACTTTCGGTCGTTTCTTCTTCGGCATCGGCATAATCACTCTTCTTTCCAAGAGTTACCTTGACGGTTTGTTCTTCGTATTCACCGTTCTGGTTCGCCCGTTTTAATGTCAGCTTCACTTCTGTTCCTGCCTTTTTAATAGAAAGTTTTTCTTTCAGACCATCCATCGTAGATACATTATTTCCTTCAAATCCTGTGATGATATCGCCTGCAGAGATTCCTGCTTTTTCTGCCGGGGAACCGCTCACAACCTGAGATACATAAATTCCACTCGGCATTCCCAAGGCTTCTGAATAACTGGAATCCAAAGTCTTACCCACAATTCCGAGGTATGCCTCTTCGTCTTTCTTGATGGTTCTTGCATTCATTAAGTCAGTTAACACTGTCTGGGCTGTGGAGATTGGAATGGCATAACCCATACCTTCTACAGAAGTATCTTCTAATTTTGCATTATTGATTCCGACTACTTCTCCCTCAAGATTAACTAAAACACCACCACTGTTACCAGGGTTGATAGCTGCGTCGGTCTGGAGCAATGTCATAGTACCATCTGTAAAGGATACTTCTCTGTTTTTTGCACTGATAACACCAGTGGTAACAGACTGTCCATAACCAAGAGCATTACCAATGGCAATGACCGATTCACCAACTTTTAACTGCTCAGAATCGCCAAGAACTGCAATCTTAATTGCTGATAAAGTATCATCAGCTAAATCCTTAATATTGACAGAGATAACTGCCAGATCCGCATCTGTATCGGTTCCCACTATTGTCGCCGATGCTGTCTTGTCATCCACAAAACCTACCGTCAATGATTTTGCACCGAAAACCACATGATTATTTGTGGCGATCATAAGTTTCTCATCTGTTTTTGCAATGATGAATCCGGAACCGGCACCCTCTGATTCCTGAGTACCAAATCCATAAAATCCCTGAGTTTCCACTGTGCTTGTGATGGAAACCACCGCTGGCATTACGCCATCTACTATATTGGAAACATCCTGCACAGTCGCTCCGCTGCCGGAAGTACCTCCGGAACTGTCATCACTCTTTTGAATGGTTGTGGTCTCGATCTTATCTGCAGAGGAAGGATACAATTTATCTTTAGCGATTGAAACACCCATAAATCCAACTCCGGCGACAACTCCAAAAATCAATGCAGCTCCCACTAATTTAGCTATCTTTTTGGCCATCTTACCATCTCCTCTTTTCTTCGGTTCATGCGGAGTATAATCATAATAGTTCTGATTCTGCGAATCTCCCTGATACCGATATCTTTCTCTTCTTGGCTCCTCTTGATAAGGATTACTCTGATAAGACTCTCCCCCGTAAGAATAACCGGAAGATGTTTCTTCATGATACGGATCTCCCGTATAATGATACAGACTGCTGGCTGCATCTGAACCGCTGTCATTCTGATCGATTACTTCTACGTCATTCTCATTTATCGGTCCGTTATCCAATCGGTTACCATTATTATCATATTCAAAATCACTCATAATGCGAACCCCTTTCTTTTTCATTTGATAGCCATATCTTAGCAATGATGTGTGATAAAATTGTGTTATTTTTATGTAAGAACCATGGATTTTACTTTTAAGAAAAAAATCATAAAAAATTTATTGTATATTGTATTGTTATATTGTATGATAATTTAGAAAATTATCCCAGTGAAAATATGAGAAAATTATCCCACCGCAAAACACTGTTATTTTCAGTGAAAATAATGTATAATAGATAAGAAACAGTAATTGCTCATGTGATTACTGTTTTCACAAAATCGGCTCATTGCCTGAAAGTTAGGTAAGAATTATGATTAAAGAGAATCAAAAATATTTAAACCGACTTCATGTCATTATCGATGCTATTGTCATCTACTGCTCTTTCTGTTTCAGTTATTATCTTCGTTTTGAATGTATTTTGACGAAACACATTTTCCCTCAGGCTCCTTACTGGAGAAGGTTATGGCAATATCAGGGAATGCTCCTCATACTGATTCCTGTTTACCTTATTTTATATGCAAAGTTTAACCTTTACAAGCCAAAACGGTATCAGAATCACAGTGCAGAGTACAAGAATCTGATCAAGGCCAATACCTGTGCCATCATTTTCCTGTTATTTTATATCGTATTTATGAAAATGGAGCATGTACCACGAAGCCTTATTATCTTATTTTACATCGTCTCCATGATGGCTACGCTGACAGAACGGTTTGTCATCAAGAGCATTCTTCAGCGGACCCGCAAAAAGGGACATAATTTAAAACATATTATTATCATTGGTTTCAGTACAGCTGCAGAAGCCTACATTGACCGGATCAAAGCTAACCCACAATGGGGATATATGATTCACGGTATTTTCGATGACAACCTTAATGAGAATTTTCAATATAAGAACATTTTCTGTATTGGTACTATTCGGGATCTGGAGAAATTTCTTCAGAACAGTTCCATGGATGAAGTTGCCATCACTTTGAGTCTGAAAGAATATAATAAATTGGAAACCATTGTTAATATGTGTGAAAAATCCGGTGTCCATACCAAGTTTATTCCGGATTATTACAAATTTATTCCAACGAATCCGGTAACAGAAGATCTGAACGGGCTCCCTGTTATCAATATTCGAAATGTTCCTCTGACCAATACCGTCAACAAGTTTATCAAGAGAGCCATTGACATCGTGGGATCTCTGGTCTGCATCATCCTTTTCTCTCCTATTATGGCCGTGGTTGCTATTCTGGTAAAGAAAAGCTCTCCGGGACCAATCATTTTCTGTCAGGAGAGAGTCGGACTTCATAATAAACCTTTTAAAATGTATAAGTTCCGTTCCATGGGCGTACAGCCACCTTCCAAAGAGGAAAAGGCATGGACAACCCATAATGATCCTCGTGTTACCCCAGTTGGAAAAGTAATCCGCAAGACAAGCCTTGATGAATTACCACAGCTTTTTAACGTGCTGAAAGGAGATATGAGTCTCATTGGACCAAGACCGGAACGCCCGTTATTTGTTGAGAAATTTAAGGAAGAGATTCCAAGATATATGATCAAACATCAGGTACGTCCCGGCATGACCGGCTGGGCACAGGTTTGCGGTTTTCGAGGTGATACTTCCATTGAAGGACGTATTGAACATGATATCTTTTATATCGAAAACTGGACGTTAGCCTTTGATATCAAAATATTATTTCTTACAGTATTTAAAGGATTTGTCAATAAAAATGCATATTAGAAAAGAGGTTCGAAATTATGAGCGAACAGCCGAAGCACACAAAAAAGAGATCAACAAGCTCTGTGAGTTATCGCAGTGCACAAAATGCTTCTTATAAACCGGTTTCTTCCAAAAAGAAGCGTCGTCATTCTGAGGAAGAACTTCCGGAAAGACCACGAAAAAAGAAGAAAAAAAGAGGATGCCTGGGAAGTATCCTGCTTCCAATCATCCTGTTCATCCTTATTCTTCTCTGTCTTGCACTGATTTTTTTACGTTCCACTTTTAACAAAATTGAAAAAAGTGATCTGGATCTTTCACAGATTTCTATCAATGATCAGGACAAAAACATCAGTGATTATCAGAATATTGTTCTGTTTGGTGTCGATAATCAGGATAACAAGATTCAGGATACCGGTTCCCGTACAGACTGTATCATCATTGCCAGCATCAATAAATCATCAAAGAAAGTAAAGTTGATGTCAATTTACCGTGACACTTACGTAAGTATCAACGGACAGTATGATAAAATCAATGCCGCGTATTCCTACGGTGGTCCGGAACTTGCTATCAGTACCATCAACCGAAATCTCGATCTGAATATTACTGACTTTGCCACTGTTAATTTTAAGGCACTGGCAGATGCCGTTGATATTCTTGGCGGCATTCAGCTGACGATTAAGTCAGAAAAAGAATTGGAAAATCTCAATGATTACATTGGAAATATGAATAAGATCAATGGTGGAGATTCCCCGAAATTTGAGGAAACCGGAACCTTTACTTTTGACGGTAATCAGGCGGTTGCCTATTCCCGTATCCGTTATATGGAAGGTGGAGATCATGAACGTGCCAATCATCAACGGCTTGTGGTGGAAGGCATTGTCCAGCAGGTGAAAAAGCAGCCTTGGAAATTAAAAGCATTAGTTGATCAGGTCGTTCCACAGTGTAAAACCAGTCTTTCCACCGGCGATATGACAAAACTTTCCCTTGGTCTTCTTCGTTACAAAATTGAAGACTCGCAGGCGTATCCTTTTAAATCGGTGGATGAACGCTATGGTGGAATCTACTATGGATTCCCTCTCACTGCCCAGTCCAATGCCATCGAAGCCCATGAGTATCTTTTTGGCACCAAAGACTATGAACCAACAGACGAATTACGGAAAATCAGTGCCAAAATCGAAGCGGTTACTGATGATCTGGGGTATTAGAATTAGAATACAGACTCCAACAGGGGATTATGGAGTTTTCTTTTCCGACTGTGAGCATGGACATTTTTTCTTCTGATAAAAAGGCTGGCATGGATGTGACTGCATAATGCAGTCTACATCCATGCCAGCCTTTGATTAATTAAACTTAATTGTGTCCGCGTGAGGTGGAGGTAAAAGAAAACTGCCATAATCGCTTTGTCGGCGTCTCTTCTACCATAATCACCCTGCCGGCATCTGTCTAGTCTGGCGGTCTGTCTGTTATCCTACTCCTCAAAGTAATTGTATTTCGGGGTTCCCTGAATCTGACAGGAGGCTCTCATCGGACGTCTGTTTTTATGGAGTAATACATCAATCAGCAATGTATCTCCTTCTTCTACCATATCCCTGATGTCTTCTTCCGTTATTTCCATGGAATCTTCCGTAATCATATCTGCATATTTCAGTTCCAGATATACATCACACATATTACCAATGGATTCATGGAATTCCAGGTCAGCCGGATCCATTTCTTCTTCACTCTCCGCTTGTTCATAACCGTAGGACATGACAATCGGAATTCCCAGTTCTTTTGATAATTTTCTGATTCCATCCATCAATGGTTTCATATCTTCCGAGTCCTCTACCGAGAGGATATTTTCAATATTATCAATGAAAACAACCGGTTTATGTGCACCTTCTCTGACAATGGAACGAATCAGCTCCTCAAGAATTTCACCGGCAGAAGATTCTTCCATGGAATCTACATAATCTGTCACTGCTTCCTGATCCAGAATGAAAAGATGTTCACTGATTCTTCCTCGATACCAGTTTAACTCGTCTTTCAGGGAGCCGATATCAGCCCCGTCCTCTCCTGTCATAATAGACATGACGGAAACCGCTTTATCCAGATCACCCTGATGAATCTCATAACTTAATCTCGAAATCGTATCCACCATGAGATCATATCTCGAAAGTTCTGTGGAAATGTACAATACATCGATTCCCGCTTCGGCTGCCCGATCTGCAATCTGCTGCATAAAGCTGTTTTTCAGATATTGTGGCTGGGAATCAATGAAGTAGCTTCCTTTATGAAGTCCATATCGAAGCATTGCGTCCAGTTTTTTAAAGCCGGTGCTCAGCTTACGATTCTCCTGTGTATCCACGATATACTCTTCAAATTGATTCATGAAGCTGGCAGAATTTTTCAATACAAATGGTTTCCGTACAGATACCTGATAGCCTTTTTCTTCTGCTTCTGTATTATCAGGGATTTTTTTCTCTTTTTTTGGTTCTGGTGCAGGTTTTTCTTTTTTTCTGACCACTTTCTTTTTCGCCCTGGAATGTTTCACCGAGCTCTGGGCAGATTTCTTTGATTTCATCTTTGGAGCCGGAACAACTTCATCTACTTCGAGTTCCGATACGTGCTCTTCTTCATTTTCTGTCTCTTCGCTGATTCTCTGAGTTTCTTCTGAAACTTTCTCATTAATATCTTCCTGAGTACCTGAGACTTCGATTTCTTCCGTATCTTCTTCGGATGTTTCTAAATCTTCGATTCCTTCGCTGTCCTCTTCAGAAGTTTCTGAATCTTCAATTTCCTCTCCAGCTTCTTCAGCTGTCTCTGAATCTTCCGGCTCTTCTTCGGTTTCACCAGCTGTCTCCGAATCTCTGATTTCCTCTTCGCCTTCTTCAGCTGTCTCCGAATCTTCCGGCTCTTCTTCGATTTCTTCTTCTGTAAGGAAATCTTCATCCATAGCGAGTTCTAATTCTTTTTCCAGATCTTCTTCATCAAAATCCGTCAAATCTCCTAGATGATCTTCCCCATCCAGTGCGGAAACAGCCGCTTTTTTCTTTTTACTGCCTTCCTGCTCTTTTAACCAGGCATCAAGCTCAGCCTCTGATCCTGCAAGTTCAAGTAAAAGCATACGTTTCGCTCTTTCGTAAACATCTCCTTCCAGACCCAGGGTAGCCAGATTCTCCATGGCTTCATCAATTTCTGCCTGAGTATGCTCACCTAAAACCAGTTCGTCCGGATCCACATATTCATATTCTTCCTCTTCTTCAAAATCTTCCGGAATATCCAATTCGTTATCTATGTCTTTTTCTTCTTCTGATTGCTCTGGAATTGCATCTTCGTCAGACATTATATTCTCTTCAGAATTTTTCTCTGGCTCCTGATTTCCATTATCTTCTCCCATCAGGGTTTCCGTCTGTTCTTGTGTAACAGAAGATTCTTCCTCTACATTATCTTCTATCTCCAGATCATCAAAATCATCATTCAGCAAATCCTCGATGGACTCTTCTTCTGCTTCTTTCGATTCTGCTGCTTTTTTCTCCTGTTCTTTCTGGAATGCTTCTCTTGCCATCTCCACTGCAGATTTTGTTTCTTTTACTTCTGTCGGCTCCGGTTTAGCAGCTTTTTGTGCTGCCATTGCCAGTTCTACTGCCGAAAGTCCTTTGGAAGAAACCGCATTTTCTTCTGTTGAAGCAGGAGTATCTTTCGTAACAGCTTCTTTCATAATCGTTTCTTTGGCAGAATTATTTTTATTGGAAGCCGTAACCTGTTCCAGAAGATCACCTACATCTTCTTTTTCCACTTCTGTTCCGCTGCCACTCATCATCCGTTTAATATTCTCAAAAATTGCTTCATTGAGACTATCCATATCTTCATTTTCATTCTCAGATAAGATCATATCCGAATTCTCACGGATTACTTCCTGGCTGAGCTGACGAAGCATTTCCTCAGTAAGGATCGGCGGAGCTTCCTGTCGTTGCTGTGGTGCAGTGTTTATGTGTCCGCCTGACATCTGCTGAGATTCATTGGCAGCATTGGCAGGAGATGGCTCTGATGCTGGAGAAGAAAGATGTGCCGCTACCAGTTCTTTCGGAATAAATTCCGGTGGAACCTCCTCATTGACATCTTCCGGCGCCACGCCGGCAGCCAGTTGCTTTTCAATATGAATCTGACGCTCTATCTCATATTTTTCTTCTGGAGAAAGATCTTCATAATCTTCAAAAGAGACCAGTTCATCACTGTTCTTTTCCATATACTGCAGAATCTCCTGTTGATGAAGTGCAAACTTCATCGGATCCTGTCCTCTTTTTTTCGCTTCTTCCATCAAACGTTCTGCCTGTTTTTCAATTTCTAATTTTTCTTTATCCTGTTCCTGGGAACGAGCAATCGCTTCCGCTGCCAGCTGGGATGCTGATTTGGTCTGCGGCATCTCCATCGGTTTTGGTACATAAGGCTCTTTCTCATGAGCTGCTTCATCTTTATCAATGGCATCCTGGGCAAGCTCCCAGGCAGACAGCTGTCGTTTTGGAGGTGTTGACTGTTCTGTCTCTCTTTGTTCCTGAGCCTTCTCTTCTTCCAACATCTCCGTGATGGATTTTTCTTTTCCGTATCGAATCTGTGAACGATCAAAAGGATATTCCACCTTCGGATCCTGTAATCCCATCATCTGCATAAAATTTTTGTAAATCAGATCATTGAGATCTGCTGCCTCTTGAGGGTTAAAGGAATCCTGCTCCTCCTCTTCATCCTGGCTGTCATAATCGGAATATGTATGATCTGCAACCTCTGATGATACATTAGAGGTTGCTCCTGTCTCTGATTCCGTTGATACTATAGAACTGTCGCTCTGACCGGATGTTCTTCCACCCATTCCTCTCATAAGACGTTCTTCGATCATACTTACTGCAGAAGCTGCCCTCTCTGTATCATCCATCTCTTCAAAGGTCTTTGGTGGAAAAATATCCGGTGCAAGAGATTCCACCATTTTTTGTATGGAATCCACCATCTCTGCTTCTTCCTCAGACTCATCGGGACGTCCCACTATATTCATTGCCATATCTACAATATCATCCATATTAAATGGTTCTTCTTCCGTACCTTCCGTCGCGGAATGCTGTGCTCTGACTACATCCAATAACGCTTTAATAATGTCTTCCATTTAATAACCTCCGTACTTTCTCAACAAATCCTCTGCAATCATACAGAAAAACACTATATTGTATTGTAACACTTTTATATACTTATTACAAATACAGATTGCATTTTTCCTGAAATCATGTCAATTTTTTTCTGATTCATTCAGCATTTTTCAGGATAATGACGAATCACATTGCATTTTTTTGTTGATTCTGTCATAATACATCTCAAGAGAAGGGATTTTTCTGAGATGAAAGGAGACATAGCTTTGAAAACTTATATTGATCTACACATGCATTCTACTGCTTCTGATGGAACCCTAACTCCAACAGCGCTGATCCAGGCCTCTCTGAAATCAGCTTCCAATGAAGATGACACAACGGTCATTGCGCTGACAGATCACGATACCGTTGCAGGGATTCCAGAATTTATGGCTGAGGCGGCAAAATATAAAAAAAGAATGATCGCCATACCTGGCGTTGAGATTTCTACCGATTATCATGGCGTCGAGATTCATATTCTCGGTTATAATATTGATCCGGAGAATAAAGAATTGCTGGAAAAATTAAAACTTTACAGAGAAAGTCGTGACAGTAGAAATGAAAAAATAGTTGCTCTTTTACAGGCGGAAGGATTTGAAATCACCATGGATGATATCAAACCTGAGAATCCAAACGACACGATTGCCCGCCCGCACATTGCCAAACAACTGATGAAGAAAAAATATGTTGCTTCTGTAAAAGAAGCTTTTGACAAATATCTGGCAGAAGGGCGAAGTTGTTACGTGGAACGAATCAGGCCGACGCCAGAAGAAGCCATTCAACTGATTCGAAACAGCGGCGGTGTTCCCGTTCTCGCCCATCTGATGTATTATAAGAAGTTAAACGCGGCAGAAAAAGAAACTATGGTCTTTAAATTAAAAGAAGCCGGTCTGCAGGGAATTGAAGCTTATTATAATTCCTACACACCGGTAGAAGAAGACTATGTTGCCAGTCTGGCAAAACAAAATGGTCTGCTTCTCACCGGCGGCACCGATTATCACGGACAGAATAAACCTCATATCTCTTTATTTACCGGGCAGGGTTCCATGGAAGTACCGGAAACGATTCTTCCTGAATTTCTGGAAAGCATCAGATAATGCATCTTATCTGCTTTCTATGATCGTTCCGCCGCCAACCACGGTATCTCCCCTGTATAACACCACAGCCTGCCCTTTTGTAATGGCACGCTGTGGTTCCAGAAAGTTCACTTCCACAATACCATCGGACAACACTTTCACTATAGCATCCTTTTCTGCCTGATGATAACGGATTCGAGCCTTTACAACCTCATCAGCTTTAACAGATTCAATCCAGTTAAAATCATCGGCTTTCAGACATTTCTTAAACAGGTCTTCATTACTTCCCAGAATCACCTTATTTTCTTCCGGACAGATTTCTGTTACATAGTACGGCTTTGGAGCAGAGATTCCAAGCCCCTTACGCTGACCAATGGTATAAGAATAATATCCCTTGTGGGTTCCGACCACTTCACCTTCCTGGTTTACAAAATCACCTGGCACACTCTTTTTCCCTGTGGTCTCCTCGATAAATTTTCTATAATCTCCATCTGGAATGAAACAAATATCCTGACTATCCTTTTTATTTGCATTGAAAAAGCCCTGTTCTTCAGCAATGCGGCGTATCTCATCTTTGCTGTATTCTCCCAGAGGAAAACAGGTGTGAGCAAGCTGTTCCTGGGTCAGAGAATAGAGGACGTAACTTTGATCCTTGGAGTCATCTACCCCTTTTAATAGATGATAACCTGACTCATCTTTCGTAATTCTGGCATAATGCCCCGTTACGATCACATCACACTGTAACGCTTTCGCTCTGTGATATAAATGTTCAAATTTCAAATGCCTGTTACACTCGATACAGGGATTTGGTGTCATACCGCACTGATAACAGTGAATAAATTTATCAATCACTTTCTCTTTAAAATCATCTTTGAAATTAAAAACATAATATGGGATTCCCAGTTTCACTGCCACACTGCGGGCATCTTCTATATCACTTAAAGAACAGCAAGTTTTCTCCCTTTCCATTCCAATATCTTCATTATCATATAATTTCATGGTCACACCAATGCAATCGTAACCGGCTTCTTTCATCAGATAGGCGGCCACCGAAGAATCCACCCCGCCGCTCATTGCGATCAATGCTTTTTTGCTCATATCAATCTTTCTCCTTTATATCGTATTCTTTCCATTATTAACTCTTCACGATCCGCGATTTTCATTTTCAGGACAAATCCTGATACAGATAACTATAACATCGAACCACTCAAGATTCAATCCCTACCATTCTTCCATGAAATGTTGAAGCAAAATCCCAAAGTCCATGCCCAAAACAAGATACCCTGCCATCACCGGCAGGGTTACAAGAAAAGAATATTTTACCGTTTTTTTATTCATCTTTTGCCTCATCTAATAAAGAATAAAATTCCGGATACCGCTTTTTCAAAGAAACAGGTCTTCCGTTTTCATCCAGGAAACAATGCTGACTGGTGCCGGTACACACCACTTCCCCCTCTACCGTCATGGTATAACCAAGGCTCAGCCTTGCCGGTGTCAGACCGATTACTTTCACATTTATTTCAATCTGTTGCGGATAGGTTGTCTGTTTTTTATAATCACAGGTAACCTTCACCACAGGAGAAATGATTCCTTCTTCCTCCATCTTGTCATAGCCCCAGCCCATCTGTGCCATAAAATCCAATCTGGCTTCCTCCATAAACCGGATGTAATTGGAATGATGGGTGCATTGCATTCTGTCTGTCTCATAATATTGTACCTGATGCTGATATGGTTTCATCTTCTGTACCTCTATCCTATTTTTTCACACTTTCGTAGATTCGGCTAGATATTCTTCCACAAAATGGGATGCCACTGCACCGTCTGCGACTGCAGTAACCACCTGACGCATCACTTTTGTCCGCACATCACCTACAGCAAAAACTCCCGGCAGGTTCGTCCTGGTGGTCTCATCAGCGATGATATAACCAGCAGAATCTGTCTCCAGAGTTTCTCCCCAGAGGCTGGTATCCGGCTGTCTTCCGATACTGATAAATACACCGTCACAATCTACGACCGTATCTTCTCCTGTCTTCAGATTATGAACCTTAACACCGGTGAGCTTGTCCGAGGCACAAAATTCTTTTACCACACTGTCCCAGCAAAATTCCACATTTTCAGCCTTAAGAAGCTGATCATGGTAAATCTTTGTGGCGCGAAGGGTATCTCTTCGATGTACGACGATGACTTTTTTACAGATTCTTGACAGCATAGTGATATCCGCTGCCGCAGTATTACCACCGCCAACAACAACCACCGTCTTTCCTTTATAAAACATGCCGTCACAGGCTGCACAGTAATTGACGCCTCGGCCGACCAGTTCCTTTTCTCCTTCGATTCCCAGTTCTCTCGGAACCGCTCCGGTGGCGATGATCACTGTCTTTGCAGCAATCGTTCCCTCACTGGTCTCAATGGTTTTTACAGTTCCGGTAAGGTCAGCACCAAACACTTCTGCCAATTCCGTTTTTGCTCCAAAACGCTCTGCCCCTGCCTGCATCTTTTCACCGAGAGTAAAGCCATCCACGCCATCTTCATAGCCCGGATAGTTATCGATCTGCATGGTGAGGGCCATCTGTCCACCTGCAGACAACTTCTCCAGGACAACAGTATCAAGCCCTGCACGTGCACAATATAATGCTGCCGTATATCCGGCAGGACCGCCACCGATTATCACAGTATCATAAATATGTTCCATTACAGATTCTCCTTAATAAATGCTTCAATCTTCGCTTTGGAATCCGGCGCCACGATCGTTCCCTGCACTTTTCCATCCTTAAAGAATAACAGAGTAGGAATCACATCAATCTGGTAGCGATCGGCAATTTCTTCCGCATCGTCAATATTCACTTTGCCGACAAGAAGGGTATCTCCATATTGTTCTGCAATTTTATCAAATGCCGGAGCAATGCGACGGCAATACGTACACCACGGCGCCCAGAAATCTATAATCGCTGCTTTCTTTCCATCCACGATAATCTGATCAAAATTCTCTTTTGTAATATTAATTGCTGACATAATTTTCTCCTCCTTCATGTTTTTCTACTTTATTATACATCATTATACACCTTTTGAAAAAGTTTTCTGTAATATTGTTACCAAAATTTCTGATTTTAATTCTGATATATATTATATAAGCCGACAAGACCCAGGAAATCATCCTGGGTCCTTAAAATGTCTGAAAGGAGAAAAACTATTTAATTGCTTTTAAAGTTTTTAAGCCTTTATTTTTTAATAATTTCTTATAGGCTTTCACTTTTTTAGCAGGGAATTTTATCACAATCTTTTTATTTGTTCCCGTAAATGCTTTTGAGCCGATTTTTTTCAATCCACTGGTTTTCACATCAACATAGTTCTCATTAACTGTCACTTTGTCTTTTTCCCACACAATTACAGACCGATCATCATTGGTATTCGTATCTGCATATTCATTTCGGCGTAATGATTTCTGTTTCGATACCTTAAGAGCAGGTATGTTTTTATCCGCAACTGCGGAGTCAATTGTATTACTGCTATTGTCTTGGATTGTTAATGGATTATATATCTCAACAAAACTATTTCTAATTGGTGTATCACCTTTTCCGCCGCCCCATATACTTGATTGATAATCAGGTGTTCAGCAGCAGTACCACCTGCTGCACCATTCTCTTCTGCAAAAACTACCGTACTGCCCAATCCAGTACTCTGTACCAGCATGGTAACGGCTACCAGTGCTGAAGCACACTTTGTCATAAATTTTCTCATAAAAATCCTCCTGTTATACTCCCCTTAAAATGTAGTGCTAAGTATTATCTTGCGGTAGTATAACAGGAGGTTTTCAAGTTCCCATCATCAGCAGGTAATTTTTTTTATAAATTATAGGAAAATCCTTATTTTTCCGTCCCTTTATCTGGCCTTTACCGCCCAACGCATCTTCGTGGAACGGGCACGACTATTTCTCCGGCATTCTTCTGCTGATGGTCGAATGATTTCCTCGGAAATCGATTCATATATGCCGGCTTTTTTCAAGGCTTTGAAGGATTTCTTCACCAGTCTGTCCTCGCCGGAATGGAAGGTTAAGATGACCGCCCGGCCGCCCGGTGCCAACACATCCGGCAGTTTTTCGAGAAAAGCGTAAAGCACTTCAAACTCGCTGTTTACGTCAATTCGGAGGGCCTGGAAGGTTCTGGCGCATGATTTTTTTACCATTTCTTTTCGCTCCGATGCCGGAAGGAATCGCAGTGCATTTTCGATGCAATTCCGGAGATCTACGGTGGTTTCCACCGCATTTCCGGTTCGCTGTTTATTTTTAATCTCTTTTGCAATTTCCTCGGCATAAGGCTCGTCGGAATTTTCCACCAGCATACCCACCAGTTCTTCTCTGGTCACCTGACGAAGACGTTCTGCGGCGCTGTCCCCTTTCTGCGGATTCATACGAAGATCCAGAGGGCCTTCTACTTTGTAAGAAAATCCTCTGTCCGGATTATCGATCTGCATGGATGAAACACCCAGATCTGCCAGAACAAAGTTGAATTTCATCCCGGCTTCCTCTGCCACCTTGTCAATATTGGCAAAGTTCTCCAGTTTTACTGTCAGAATTTCTTCCCCGAATCCCAGATTCTTAAGACGCTCTTTTGTTTTTGCAGACTCGATAGGATCAACATCAAGCCCGTAGATATGGCCCTCTCCATTCAGGCACTGTAACATTTCTCTGGTGTGACCACCATATCCCAGAGTCGCATCAAGGCCGATCTGCCCCGGTTTGATCTGAAGAAAATCCAGAATTTCCTTCACACAGATGGAAATGTGCATGCCTGCCGGAGTACTTCCTTTGCTAATTACCTTTTCAATGGTATCACCGTATTTTTCCGGCTGTAGTTCCTTATATTTCTCTTTATAACTCTTTGGATGGGTACCGGAATAATGAATCCGGCGCTTGTGTTTCGTTTGATTCTCCATTGCTCTCTCCTTTATTTTTCTTATATACATTACAGAATCTCAATAAATGTTTTTGTAATAATCTATGCTTTCCTGTGGCTTTTCGGTTTTCCTGCTGCACCATAAGACATTTCCATCCAAACTCTAAAAATAATATTAATTATAACATAAACACTCTTAATATTGACCAAAAATAGTTAAAGTTTCTCTATCTTTTATAACAAATGCATGAACAAGTAATTATTGTATATTTGTATGATATCTTAATGACAATTTGCTGATTTTCACTTATAATAGATTGCAGGAGGAAAACTATATGGACAGTGCATTTTTTCAATCAACTTTTCAATTTCAAACGAATTCCGGCAAATCTATGCATGAACAGTTATTTCTTTATTTTGAACATATAATCAAATCCGGCGAGATCAAAGAAGGGGAACAGCTGATTCCGGAAACAGAGATATGTGAGATTTTGAATATCAGCCGCACGACGGTTCGACAGGCGATCAATCGCCTGGTGGAGGAAGGGCTGGTTAGCCGAACCCGCGGCAAGGGCAGTTACGTTCTTAATCAGAAAATGTCCCGGCCCATTAATTATCTCTATAATTTTACGGAAAATATGCATCAGATGGGTAAAACTCCGAAGTCCATCGTATTATATTCCGGCATTGATTATGCAGATAACTATGTGCGCACAAAGCTGAACCTTCCACGAGCTCAGGAAAAGGTATTTCATCTTACTAGAATCCGCTGTGCGGAAGAACAGCCAATTCTTATCGAAGATACTTATATTCCTTATTATTTATGTGAGGGTATTGAGAAAACAGATTTTTCCAATCATTCTCTCTATCAGGTACTTGAGGATATATATGAGTTGAATTTATATCATGCTACAGAAAAAATCGATGCCATTGAGATTACAAAAACGGAAGCCGAGCTGCTCAAGTGTAAACCGAAAAGTATCGGATATCGTATCAGCCGGATATCCCATCTGGACTCTGGTTTCATTTTCGAATATACTTCATCCATAACGAGAGCAGACCAGTGCAGTTTTCAGTTGGAATTATATAAGAATCCAACTCCACACAAAAATCCTGTGGAGTTCCAGAGAAATGTGAATCTGTAACTGTTCAGAACCAAGCACAACAATGCGGAAACCGTTCCATTACATTTGTATGACCATGTAATGGAACGGTTTCCGCTTTATCAAACTTCCCTTTAAAATGGAGATTCTGATTGGCGAAAATTATTTTATATCCAATACTACCGGAACGGATCGGTATCCGACTCCCATACGGTCGATTCCCATATCAATTAATTGGAGGAAATGTTCTCTGGTGCGGATACATCCGCTTCCTTTAATTTTAATCGTATCTCCCACTTCTTCCTGCATCATCTTAATGACTTCCGGTGTTGCTCCATAGGATTCAAAGCCTGTGAGAAATCCGGTGGAAGTTTTTACGAAATCTGCTCCTGCTTCCATACAGCAGTGGCATCCTCTTCGAATCTGTTCTTCATTTAAAGCATCGGTCTCCAGAATCACTTTGATCTCTCTTCCATATTTATGAGCGGCTGCTGCGCAGGCTTTCAAATCTTCTGTTACTTCGTCATATTTTCCTGCACGAAGTTTTCCGAAATTCGCAACGATATCCACTTCTTTCACTGTATCATATTTGGCAACTGCCTCAATCTGCTGTACTCTTGATTCGGTGGAGCTGGTTCCAAATGGAAAATCTGTCACAGGACACAGCATGGTTTTACTTCCCTTTACGTAAGGTTCACAGAGTTCCATATAACCTGGATTGATACAGATGGTGGCACATCCCAGTTCCACGCCATCTTTTGTGAGACGAATAATGTCTTCTTCGGTGAATTCTGGTTTCAGTACTGAGTAATCGATGTAAGCTGCCAGTTCTTCTCTGGTCATCTGTTCTGCTTTCTTCGTTAATTGCTTCATAGTAATACTCCTTTTCTACATAAACATTTATATGTATTTTGATTCATTTGTATGATACATTTAATATAAGGTATTCTTGTTGATTTGTCAAGGATACTCAATGCACCAGACATATCAAAACGACACTTCCATACCAGATTTCCGAAGCCAATAGGCCAGAAATGATGGAGAAAATCTTCCCATCGCAAAATGGGATCTTCGTAAGGAGCGGAACGGACAATATAATCGATATACCCCAATGTATCAAAGTCTTCATATAATAACAAAGTGCCTTCTATAGACTTTCCAAACTTTTGAGAAAGCATTTGTTTCATATCATCATAAAGATTAAAAGAGGCAGGTTTCTACTGGACCTGCCCCGATTATTCGACTTTGATTATTTTATCAAAAGACAAACATTTTCTGTATGAACAGTCATCGGAAACATATCGACCGGCTGCGTTTCTTTTACACGATATCCTTTTGAGGTAAGATAAGCCAGATCCCGTTTCAAAGTTTCCGGATTACAGGATACGTAGACAACTTTTTTCGGTGCCAGTTTCAGAAGAGAATCCATGAATTTTTTATCACTTCCTGCCCGAGGCGGATCCATAAATACCACGTCAGCTTTCTGTCCGCGGGCCGCCATCTGTACCATAAAGTCTCCGGCATCGGCTTTGCAGAACTGAATGTTTTTGATCTTGTTTATTTTGGCGTTGGAAATGGCATCCCGAACGGCATCTCCATTCAGTTCCACACTGATGACCTGTTTTGCATGGTCGCTGGCGATCATTCCAATGGTACCGATTCCACTGTAGGCATCTATGACCGTTTCTTTGCCGGTAAGACCTGCGTATTCGATGGCTTTGCCGTAGAGCACTTCGGTCTGAACAGGATTTACCTGATAGAAGGATTTCGGAGAGATACGAAATCGTTTGCCACAGAGGACATCTTCAATGTATCCTTTTCCATAAAGGACTTGCTGTTTGTCGCCAAGAACCATGCTGGTGCGACGGTCATTGACGTTGGCAACAATCGTCGTGATTTCCGGATGCTTTTTGCGGAGTGCTTTCACAAAGTTATTCTTGGACAGAAATACCGGTGATGCCGTCACAAGAACAACCATGACCTCACCGGTATGATAACCAGTGCGGATTAAAATATGGCGCAGAAATCCATAGCCGGTATCTTCATTGAAGGGTTTCATTTTGAATGATTTCATGAGCCCTGCCACAGACTGCATGATTTCATCGGCCTTCTGATTTTCAATCAGACAGGAATCCACACGGATAATCCGATGGCTTTTTTCTTCATAAATTCCTGTGTATCCATTTCCCTGACGGTCTGCCGCCACCACGCCGTGTACTTTATTCCGATAATGGTAAGGATCTTCCATACCGATGATCGGACGCACTTTACCAAAAGATTTTAATAAAGAGGAAACTTCCTTCTGCTTTTTCTCCAGTTGTTTTTTATATTCCAGGTGCAGGTATTGACATCCGCCACATTTTTTATTGTAAAGACACTTTTTTTCCATGATTTCTCCCTTTTTCCAAATTATCTGCAAACATAATAATAAAGGCCAGTCCCAGCAGCACAGAACATACGATGATGGCTCTAGTCTTCAGATATCCGATAACGATATTGCCGATGACGGCTCCCACGATAAAGAAAAGAATAATTCCATAGTATAGAATGCTCTTTTTCAGACTTTTTTTATCGCGTTTTTCGATGTAATGGCATAGATTCTGGGTGGCATTTCGAAGGTTACCGATACACATGGTGGTTGCGATTCCGTTTCCGTGAATCTTTCGGAAGCTCTCCACCTGCATCCCACAGGCAAAGGACGTCAGGGAATTGGCCAGCA
>JAQYIU010000125.1 GCA_028721415.1 Lachnospiraceae bacterium
CCGAGATTTGCTGTCCAGACTAAGAAAGATGGTGCATTTTCTTTTGCATCCAGAGAGCCGAAGAAGGTACTTCGCGCCATGAATAAATACGTTCCGGATGATAAGATGCTTCGTTCTTTATCCGCCTGGGACGTGATCAAAAGAAAGGTAAAGCGTCTGTTTGTCAAAGATACATCCAAATAAAAACTGATGAATATCATGAGAATGGATATGGATACAAAATGTTGAGTAATTCATATCAGAGCTCATAGAATGTAATGATATAATACGAATCGATTTAACGAGGGAGGTAAAAAATGGGACATATTTTAAAGATGAAACCAGTATTTAAGGAGATGATCTGGGGAGGTCATAAACTACGTGATGTATATGGATACGATATTCCAAGTGACAATACAGGTGAGTGTTGGGCCATTTCTGCACACAAAAATGGGGATTGCGTGATTGCAGGTGGCGAGTATGACGGTAAGACACTGTCATGGCTTTTTGATAATCACAGAGAGTTATTTGGCAATATTGAAGGAAATCAGTTCCCGTTACTGGTTAAGATTATTGATGCAAAAAATGACCTTTCCGTTCAGGTACATCCAAACGATGAGTATGCGGAAGAACATGAACATTCATTGGGCAAAACAGAATGTTGGTATGTTCTTCAGGCAGATGAAGGTACCAACATGGTTATGGGACATCATGCAAAGACAAAAGAAGAATTTGTGAAAGCTATCGAAGAAGACGACTACGATAATCTTCTGAACAAATTCCAGATTAAAAAAGGTGATTTCTTCTACATTCCTTCAGGAACCCTTCATGCAATCTGCAGCGGTTCACTGATTTATGAAGCACAGCAGTCCTCCGATATTACATACCGTGTTTATGACTATCACAGAAAAGATAAAGATGGTAATGAAAGACAGCTCCATGTTCAGCAGTCCATCGATGTAACCAAGATTTCAACAGAAGCTGATCAGCAGGAGCTTGTCAGCACTTCTTTGGAAAATGGAACAAAAACCTGCATGGTAGAGAGTGAATTCTTCAAAGTATATTCCTACAAGATGACAGGTAAAAATACCGTTACAAATGATGCTCCATTCCAGATGGTCAGTGTCATTGAAGGCGAGGGAAGCCTGAATGGTGAGCCGGTGAAAAAAGGAGATCACTTCGTAATCTGCTCTGATCAGAAAGAGACAGAATTCGACGGAACGCTGGAAGTTATGATCACGACATTATAGATGTAAAATTCTGGTGATTAAATAAAAAAGAAAAAGTCTGTTTCCAATCATTGATGAAGAAATTGATAAGAGGAAACAGACTTTTTTATTGAAATAAGAAGAAAAATAAATTGTGACATTTTTGGCTAAAAAAATGAAATAAACTGTTCAAAAATTGTAGAAAACAATAATGAAAAAATAGAAATATTATATTATAATATAATTTAGGATTTGATGACCGTCATCATAAGATAAAGGGGAAAGATATGAAAAATCTGATAAAAAACCCTGAATTTCGAATAAGGGTAAGTATATTATTGCTGGCAGATATTTTCTCTGTGATGCTTGCATCGTTTCTGGCACTTGTCATACGATTTGAATTTGAGCTTCACAATATATATCCGCCGTTTATTGAAGCGATGTATCAATACATGCCAGTGAATATTGTGTGTACAGTAATTATTTTTTATTTTTTTCATATGTATACAAGCCTTTGGAAATATGCCAGTGTGAAAGAACTGAGTAATGTTTTCCTGGCTGTGTTTTGTTCCGGAGTGGGACAGACCATCGGAATGCATATACTGAATCTCAAGGTACCGAGAAGTTATTATATTATCTACACGATTCTCCTGTTGTTTCTGGAAGTGGCGATTCGTTTCAGTTATCGGTTGATGCGGTTTCTACGTAATGAATACTATGTCAGGGAACAGCCGAGTAATGTGATGGTGATCGGTGCCGGTGATGCGGGAGCAGCAATCATTAAGGAGATGCGTCTCAGCAAGTTTGTGAAACAAAAGGTATGTTGTGTTATTGATGATAACCCGGCAAAACAGTACCGTTACATAGAAGGATGCCAGATTGTCGGCAATCGTAATGACATATTGGAAAACGTATCCAAATATGATATCCAGAAGATTATCATCGCCATTCCGACAGCGAGTAAAAAAGATATAAAAGAACTGGTTCATATCTGCCAGAAGACCGATTGCGAGCTTCGTATTCTTCCGGGAACCTATCAGCTCATCAACGGAGAAGTCAGTGTATCGCAGCTTCGTAAAGTGGAAATCACCGACTTACTCGGAAGGGAGCAGGTCAAAGTGAATAATGAAGAAGTCTTTCGTCTGATTAAAGGCTGTACCATCATGGTGACGGGAGGAGGCGGTTCCATTGGCAGTGAGCTCTGTATGCAGATTGCGGCCAATGAGCCGAAGTGTCTGATCGTTTTTGATGTGTATGAGAATAATGCCTATGACATTCAGCAGATACTTCGTAAGAAGTATCCGGATCTTAACCTGGTGGTATTGATTGGTTCTGTGAGAAATACAAACCGGATCAACAGCGTTATGATGCATTATCGACCGGATATGGTATTCCATGCAGCAGCTCACAAGCATGTGCCGCTCATGGAGGACAGTCCGAATGAAGCCATCAAAAATAACGTCATGGGAACCTGTAAGACAGCAAAGGCAGCAGCCGCCGCCGGTGTAAAGAAGTTTGTATTGATCTCCACGGACAAGGCGGTGAATCCGACCAATATTATGGGAGCATCCAAACGAATCTGTGAGATGATCATCCAGATGATGAACCGTCAATGCACAGAAACCGATTATGTGGCAGTTCGGTTCGGAAATGTGCTGGGAAGCAACGGCAGCGTGATTCCACTCTTCAAGAAGCAAATTGCCGAAGGCGGTCCCGTTACGGTCACCGATAAGAATATTATTCGTTATTTCATGACAATACCGGAAGCTGTCTCTCTGGTCCTTCAGGCCTCGCACTATGCGAAAGGCGGAGAAATTTTTGTCCTCGACATGGGAGAGCCGGTAAAAATCGACGATATGGCGAGAAACCTGATCCGTCTGTCTGGTTACCGGCCAGACGTGGATATCGAGATTAAGTACACAGGACTTCGTCCCGGCGAAAAGCTCTACGAAGAACTTCTGATGGACGAAGAAGGCCTGACCAGTACGGAAAATGAATTGATTCATATCGGAAAACCCATTGAAATGGACGACGACTGGTTTGATGAAAAGTTAAAGGAATTAGACAAAGCCAGCCGGGAAGAATCAGATCGGATCAAAGAACTGGTATCGGAAATTGTGCCAACGTATCAATATGTTGATTAAATGTATCAATTGTTCATAAAATATACGAAAAAAGGCATTTTTTATCAAAGTTTTTACAGGTAATCCGATTGACTGTAGGTATAAAAAAGAATATAATTATTATGATTAGATTGAGTTTCGTAGATACCCATAGTTGTCTATGGTATTATGACTGGTCAACAGGAAGGAAGAGATAAATTGAAAGCAAACAAGGAGATGGTTCTGCGGGAGATTGCAGGAGAGCATATCCTGGTTCCGACTGGCTCGGCAGCAATGACCTTTCAGGGAATGATTACCTTGAATGA
>JAQYIU010000126.1 GCA_028721415.1 Lachnospiraceae bacterium
CAGTTGGTAGAGCAGAGGACTGAAAATCCTCGTGTCACTGGTTCGATTCCGGTTCTGGGCATATGGGATATTAGCTCAGTTGGTAGAGCACTTGACTTTTAATCAAGTTGTCCGGGGTTCGAATCCCCGATGTCTCATGAATATAAAAGCGGAAATCCATTTTTGGATTTCCGCTTTTTTCGTATACAAAAAAATTGTTCAATAAATTAACAGAGGAAATGATATGTATTTGCCAATTTATTCTCATTTACGACATTTAGAAGAAGAAAAAAGAGTACCATTTCATATGCCGGGGCATAAAAGAAAAAGTTCTGGTTTATTTGACCAGATTGAGAATATTGATATCACGGAAATTGAAGGATATGATAATCTGCATGATCCGGAAGGAATCATTCGTCAGTCTATGGATGTAACGAAAAAAATATATGAGACAAAAGAATCTTGGTATCTTGTCAACGGGACTACAGTAGGAATTCTTGCTTCTATTTCAGCCTTATGTCAGCCGGGAGATAAGATTCTCATGGCAAGAAATTGCCATAAGTCTGTATATAATATTGTTCGTTTATTGCATTTACATCCTTTTTACTGTTATCCTTCAGAAAATAATAAATATGATATCCTGGAGGATATTGGAGGACAAGAACGAGAAAGAATAAAAGAAATCATAAAACAAAATCCGGATATCAAAGCGGTGATCATAACTTCACCAACTTATGAGGGAATTGTTTCAGATATTTTTTCTCTGAAACAAATATTAAATCCATATCGGATTCCGTTGATCGTCGATGAAGCTCATGGAGCTCATATGATTTTTCATGATTATTTTCCAAAAAGTGCGGTGGAATGTGGAGCGGATATTGTGATTCAAAGTACTCATAAAACCTTACCTTCTTTCACACAGACCGCGGTCTTACATTTGTGTTCCGATATAATTTCGGCTGAAAAAATACAGGAAATGCTGTCTGTTTATGAAACTTCCAGTCCATCATATATATTAATGGCTTCTGCTGAATATGGGATAATGTTTATGCACAATAATCCTGAAAAAATAGATGAATATGTGGATAACCTGATGGAGTTCAGGCATAAATGTGGACAATTCAAACACATTCATCTGATATCGGAAAATGATATGAATTGTTTTGAGTATGATAAGAGTAAGCTTGTTTTTTCGGTAAAAAATACAGGTCTGGATGGGAAACAATTATTTCAGATACTTTTATCAAAATATCAACTGGAATTAGAAATGGCAACTGCTACGTATGGAATTGCCATGACGTCGGTGTGTGATGGACAAGAAGATTTTGAACGATTGTTTCAGGCCTTGTATGAGATTGATTTACAATTAGAGAAAAACGAAATAAAGCAGATTCCCCCTACATGGAGGTTCACTTCAGAGAAGCAGATGGAATCCTGGGAGGCGATGGAAAGAGGAACAGAAAATGTTTGTTTTCTGGACAGTGTAGGAAGAATCTGTGCTAATTATATTTTTTTATATCCTCCGGGAATTCCGCTTCTCGTACCAGGAGAAAAAATAGTCAAAGAAATAGTGGAAAATCTAAGTTTTTACTTATATAATGGATATAATGTATCAGGAATGGATCATGATATCATTAAAGTGCTGAAAGAGGAAGACAGGTGAGATACAAATGGAAGGAAGATTTATTGTGATGGAAGGACCGGATGGGTCCGGTAAATCAACACAAATAGAATTATTAAGAGAATATCTGACAGAACAGGGGTATGATAGTATTATCACCAGAGAACCAGGAGGAACAGTAATTGGAGAAGCTATCCGAGATGTTATTCTTGATCCTGAGTATAAATCAATGTCTGATATAACGGAGATGTTACTTTATGCAGCATCCCGGGCTCAGCTTATGTCGGAAGTAGTTGGTCCGGCTCTGGAAGAGGGAAAGATTGTTATCAGTGACCGGTTTGTGGACTCCTCTATTGTATATCAGGGGATAGCCAGAGGAATTGGAATTGATACCGTTGCAAAAATTAATGAACCTGGTATAGGAATCTATAAACCAGATTGTATTTTTTTTATTGACATTTCAGAAGAAGAAGGGCTAAGGAGAAAAAAAGAACAGAAGAAACTGGATCGCATGGAACAGGAAAGCATCGATTTCCATCATATGGTATCAGAAGGATATCGGAAAGTCCTTTCTGATAGAGATGAGGTGGTATATATCGATGGACTGGATGAAGTGGACAACATTCAAAAAAAGATTCGAGATTCTCTTAAGAATCGGGGATTACTCTGAATCACGAAATCAAATGGAGTAATACGGTGTCAGATTTAAAAGATATCCTTGGGAATGAAACATTAAAAGAACATTTTAAAACAGCAGTACGGCATGGAAAAGTTTCCCATGCATATATCATTGAAGGAGAAAAAGGAAGTGGAAAAAAGATGCTTGCGGAAGCTTTTGCCAAAATCCTTCAATGTGAGCATGGAGGCGAGGAAGCCTGTGGAGAATGTACTTCTTGTATTCAGATGGAACACAGAGATCATCCTGATGTAATCAGGGTCATACATGAAAAGCCTAATGTGATCAGTGTTCGGGAGATGAGAGAACAGGTTGTTAATACGATTGACGTCAAACCATATAAAGGACCCTATAAAATTTATATTATCGATGAAGCAGAAAAGTTGAATAATGCAGCCCAGAATGCCATTTTAAAAACGATTGAAGAACCGCCATCTTACGCGGTGCTTTTATTATTGACAACCAATCGGGGAGCTTTTCTTCCTACAATACTATCCCGATGTATTTTATTAAATGTTAAATCGGTGCCGAAACAGGATGTAAAGAAACATCTGATGGAGTCCTTTCATGTTCCTGAAGAAATGGCAGAATTCTGTGCAGGGTATTCCATGGGCAATATTGGGAAAGCAAAAGATGCGGCGTTGTCAGAAGAATTTCTCGAAAAAAGAGATTTTAATATCTCGATTCTGCAATATATTCATGAGGCAGAAGATTTTGAAATAATAGAAAAGGTAAAAATATTAAAAAAATGGAAAGATTCCATGGAGGAATGTCTGGATATTATCGTAATGTGGTTTCGGGATATTCTGTTTATGAAAGTACTGGCTCAGAACGATAATCTTATCTTTAAAGAATATTCCTCTGTTTTGAAAAAACAGAGTGAAATGCTAACATTAGAAGGAATCGAAGACATTTTTAAATACATTGATCAGACAAAAATAAGAATAAAAGCAAATGTAAATTTTGATACTTCGCTGGAATTATTATTGATAGAGATAAAAAGCAAATTTATAGCAGTTCAGAGTTAGGATGATTCTGGGAAATATAAAAAACCCAACTATGAACAGTACAAATTATGTGAAACAATGGAGGATATAAATGATTAAAGTAATCGGAGTCCGTTTTCGGGATAATGGAAAAATATATTATTTTTCTGCAGGAGATTTAAAAGTTGAAACCGGCAATCATGTCATTGTGGAAACTGCACGGGGAGTGGAGTTTGGAAAGGTGGTTCTTGGTAATCGGGAAGTGGAAGAAGAGAAAATTGTGTCTACACTGAAACCGGTTATTCGTATTGCCACAGAAGAAGATGAGAAAATTCAGAAAAATAACAAGATAAAAAGTAGAGAAGCTTACGAGATCTGTCTTGAAAAAATCAAAAAACATGGCCTTGAAATGAAGCTGATCGATTGTGAATATACATTTGACAATAATAAGGTTCTGTTTTATTTTACAGCAGATGGAAGAATTGATTTCCGTGAACTTGTGAAAGATTTGGCTTCAGTGTTTAAAACAAGAATTGAGCTGAGACAGATTGGTGTCAGAGATGAAACTAAAATCATGGGTGGAAT
The DNA here is from genome assembly GCA_028721415.1 of Lachnospiraceae bacterium. Classification (GTDB taxonomy): domain Bacteria; phylum Bacillota; class Clostridia; order Lachnospirales; family Lachnospiraceae; genus Anaerobutyricum. Next base: position 3,848 of record JAQYIU010000126.1, read on the forward strand.
TGGAATTTGTGGAAGAAGTTTGTGTTGTAATACTTTCTTATCAGAATTTGTTCCGGTATCCATTAAGATGGCAAAAGAACAGAATCTGTCACTGAATCCGACAAAGATATCCGGAGTATGTGGAAGATTAATGTGTTGTCTGAAAAATGAACAGGATACTTATGAATATCTCAACAGTAAGCTCCCAAATAATGGGGATGAAGTTCATTTAAAAGATGGAACAAAAGGTATTGTTCAGGGAGTTAATGTTCTGAGACAACGGGTCAAACTCATTGTTACAGATGAAAAGGGAGAAAAGGATATTGTGGAATGTAATGTCAATGATCTGAATTTCCGCCCAAAAAGAAAAAAAGAAAAACTGAAAATGGATGATGAATTGAAAAGACTGGAAGCATTGGAACGAAAGGACAGGAAATCAAAATTATAATGGATGACATTATTATAAATCCCCATGAAAGAATCGATGATCTTCAGATAAAAGGATATAAGATTATCCAGAATACAAAAGGATTTTGCTTTGGAATGGATGCCGTATTGCTGTCTGATTATGCCAGAGTAAGAAAACAAAGTAAAGTGATAGATCTTTGCAGCGGTACGGGAATTATCCCGATTCTTCTGGAAGCCAAATACAGTCCTGAATATATTGAAGGAGTAGAATATCAGGATGATTGTGCAGAGATGGCAATGCGGAGTGTCCGAATGAATCATCTGGAAGATAAAATAAAAATACGTCAGGGAGATGTGAAAGAAATCAGGGCATTATATCCACAGGATTCCTTTGATTATGTTACCTGTAATCCGCCTTATATGACAGGAAATCATGGCCTGACCAATGGGGATTATGGAAAAGCAATTTCCCGCCATGAGATATTATGTTCGCTGGAAGATGTGGTAAAGGCAGCAAAATGGCTTTTGAAACCGTCAGGACATTTTGTGATGGTTCACAGACCCTTTCGTCTGTCAGAAATTATTTATTGTTTAAAAGAACATAAGCTGGAGCCAAAAAAAATGCGACTGGTATATCCTTATGCTGATAAAGAACCCAATATGGTTCTGATCGAAGCAGTCAAGGGTGGAAAACAGAGAATTACGGTAGATCCTCCTCTGATCGTATATCAGAAAGACGGAAGCTATACCGATGAAATATATCAGATTTATGGAGAAAAAGAATGACAGGCAGTTTATATTTATGTGCAACTCCCATAGGCAATCTGGAAGACATCACTTTGAGAGTTCTTCGAACATTAAAAGAAGTGGACTTGATTGCAGCGGAGGATACAAGAAACAGTATCAAATTATTGAATCATTTTGAGATAAAGACCAAAATGACCAGTTATCATGAATATAACAAAATAGAAAAAGCTATTTCTCTCGTAGAGCAGATGAAGCAGGGAATGAATGTGGCATTGATTACCGATGCGGGAACCCCCGGGATTTCTGATCCGGGAGAAGAACTGGTCCGTCAGTGTTATGAGGCTGGAATACCGGTCACATCTCTTCCGGGAGCCTGTGCATGTGTCACAGCACTTACCATGTCTGGTCTTTCCACCAGAAGATTTGCTTTTGAAGCATTTTTGCCTTATGACAAGAAAGAGAGGGCAGAAATTCTGGAAAGCTTGAAAAATGAGACCAGAACGATTATTATTTATGAGGCGCCGCATCATTTAAAAAAGACTTTAAAAGAATGCAGGGAATATCTTGGGAACAGACAAATGACAGTGTGTAAAGAATTGACCAAGAAACATGAGAAAAAGATGAGGGCATCTTTGGATGAAGTCATTGCATTTTATGAAGAAAATGAACCAAGAGGAGAGTATGTTCTTGTCTTTGAAGGAAAAAGTCGGCAGGAGCTCAGAGAAGAAGAAATAGAAAACTGGACAAAGCTGACGTTGGAAGAGCATATGGAATTTTACGAAGAAAAGGGTTTGGATCGAAAATCAGCTATGAAAGCGGTTGCAAAAGATCGGGGACTCAGTAAAAGAGAAGTTTATCAGGAACTTTTAAAAAAATAAACAATAAAAGATAAAAAGCTGGTGTAAAAATGGAAAACTATTTAAGAACCTATTGTGAGATTAATTTGGATGCTATCCTGCAAAATATTTTAAATATCAGAAAAAAAGCAGGGAATCAGGTTAAACTGATGGCTGTCATTAAGGCGGATGGATATGGGCATGGAGCAAAAGAAATCGGTCATTATATCAAAGATGAAGTGGATTTTTTCGGTGTGGCAACGATTGAAGAAGCCGTAGAGATCAGAAAATCCGGACTTGATCTTCCAATTCTAATTTTAGGATATAATTCGCCATCCCTGTATCATCTTAATCTGGAATATGATGTGGATCAGACGATATATTCTTATGAAACCGCAGAGAAAATGTCTGAGACAGCGGTTGCAATGGGAAAAACAGCCAGGATACATATCGCCCTTGATACCGGAATGACCAGAATAGGAATATCTCCTGATGAAAAGGGACTTCGCCTGGTAAAACAGATTCAGGCACTTCCGGGAATAAAAATCGAAGGATTATTTACTCATTTTTCCTGTGCTGATATGACTGACAAAGAATATACTTTTGATCAGATGGAACGATACGACTTCTTTGTAAGGCTTCTGGAAGAGAATCAGATTGAAATTCCGACAAAACATATCTGTAACAGTGCGGGAATCATGGAATTTGACCACCATCGTTATGATATGGTTCGTTCCGGAATCATCACCTATGGTTTATATCCTTCCGATGAGGTTGATATGAGCACTCTGGCACTCACACCGGCACTTTCCTGGAAATCTCATGTGGTCAACATCATGGAACCGGAAATAAATCGTGGAATCAGTTACGGTGCTACTTATGTGACAGACCATCCGTGTCGAATTGCTACTGTTTCCATCGGATATGCAGATGGGTATCCAAGAAGCCTTTCTAATAAAGGCTGGGTATTGATTCATGGACAGAAAGCTCCGATTGTGGGCAGAGTCTGTATGGATCAGATGATGGTGGATATTACAGATATTCCGGATGTGGAGATAGAAGATATCGTTACTTTAATCGGGACAGATGGAACAGAGAGAATCTCAGTAGAAGAACTTGCTGATCTGGCAGGAAGTTTTAACTATGAATTTGTGTGCGATATCGGACAAAGAGTTCCGAGGGTATATCTAAAAGAAAAATAATGGATACTTGAGAATTTGATTTCGTTCAGACATATATGAGATTGAGTTTAATATAATAAAAATAAAAAAGATCGGAAAAGATATGCTGAACATTTTATGGATTGTGATGATGGCCGGAGGCATTATATTTGCTTCTTTTCAGGGAACCATGGGGGCTGTGACCGAAACTTTTATTGATTCTTCCACAGAAGCGGTAAATCTCTGTATTTTTATGCTGGGAGTAATCGGTGTGTGGAATGGAATGATGGAAATTGCAGTGGACAGTGGTCTGATGGAAAAAATAGCATTTTATATGTCGCCGTTGATTCACTGGTTGTTTCCGGATATTCCAAAAGGTCATAAAGCAAATGAATATATTGCAGCAAATATGGCGGCAAACATTCTTGGTCTGGGATGGGCGGCAACACCGGCCGGATTAAAAGCAATGAAAGAACTGCAGTCAATGAATGACGTGGGACATAAAGAATGTGCATCGGATATGATGTGTTCTTTTCTTGTAATCAATATTTCTTCGCTTCAGCTGATACCTATAAATATGATTGCTTATCGGAGCCAGTATGGTTCTGTTAATCCTGCCGCAGTGGTATTTCCGGCAATTTGTGCTACATTGATTTCCACTCTGGCAGGAATTTTGTTTATAAAAGGAATGAGAATCATAAAAAGAAAAAGCAGGAGGAAATATTAATGAAAGCCTTTTTGTATTTTTCTGACTTTATCGTTCCGTTCACCATGTTTTATATTATCATCTATGGGTTTTTTCAAAAAACAGATGTATATGAAAGTTTTCTGAAAGGAGTACAGGAAGGATTTCATATTGTAATAAAAATTGCACCTACGATGATTGCACTTCTCGTATCTGTTGGGATTTTTCGTGCATCAGGAGCTCTTTCTGCAGTATCCTCACTTTTGGAGCCATTTGGTGGGTTATTACATATTCCTGCAGAGTTGATTCCGGTGTTTATTGTCCGGATTTTTTCGTCATCGGCAGCGGTGAGTTTTGTCTTGGACATTTTTAAAGAATTTGGACCGGATTCGTCTATCGGTATGATGGTATCCATAATGATGAGCTGTACGGAAACGGTAATTTATACGATTACCATCTATTATATGAGTATTCAGATTAAAAAGACAAGATGGACTCTGCCAGGAGCATTATTTACTACGATTGCCGGGGCTGTTGCCAGCGTGATCATAACCAATATTATCATATAAAAGAAACAAAGGAAGCAAAAATGGAACAGACAAAAAACAGTATTTCGATTGATTATTTTCAAATAGAAGAGACACCGGGAGGAAACCAGGATTGGTGTACAGATTTCTGGATGTATCTTGGAGGATGCGGAGCACTCGCAGCCTGCGATACATCAATTTGTCTTGCAAAAAATTGGAATATAAAAGAATGTTGTCCATTTGACGTTGAAGATTTGACGCGAAAACAATACGTAGATTTTTCAATGGTTATGAAACCCTATCTTCATCCAAGAATCGGAGGTATTTCAAAGATTTCTATTTATACAGAAGGATTTGGAAAATATTTAAAGGATAGAGGATATGATGTAATATTTGATGTGTGTTCCGGAGAGGAAACATATGAAGTTGCATGTGAGTTTGCAAAGAATTCGCTGGCAAATAATCTGCCGATTTCCTTTCTACTGCTCCGCCACAGGAATAAAAAATTAAAAGATCTGAACTGGCACTGGTTTATGATTACCGGATATTGTATCAAAAACGAAAGTGTCATGGTGAAATATCACACCTATGGCAAAGAGCAGGAGGTTGACTTTAAACTTCTTTGGAACACTGGAATGTACAGGCGGGGTGGTATGGCGTCCATCCGTGAAATTAAAAGGGAGTATGCGGCATAGTTTTAGTTATAACCTTCTAACAACTGAACAAGTTTAATCAGTTTTTCTTTTTTCTCATTGGAAAAATCTTTGATTAAATATAATAGTTCACGGTCTAATGCAGTTTCACGATAAGATTCATCAATTGTTCCTGCAAGGTAATCGAGGGACATTCCGGTAAGCTTCGCATAATATGTCAGCATTTTCAATGTCATAAGACTTCGGTTATTTTCCACATTACTGATATAACCAGGTGTGACGCCAAGTGCCTTGGCTACCTGATCCTGTGTAAGGTGATTCGCAATACGAAGCTCTCTTACTTTTTTTCCTAAATCATTATTAATTTTCATCACCATCTTCCTATATTCGATTGGAGAAGTTTATGGGATATAAGAGAAAGAGTTTGCCGAGCAGCAAACTCTTTTCTAAATTACAGAAGATAAACTGGTAATTCATCACCGAAGCCATGGTGGACAAAACCAATATGTTCAATTGTAATGTGTTCAATTGTAATCTTCGATAACGCCATACGCATAATGATTCCCTCCCTGCTATATTCTATTATTTTGATTATAACAAAATAAAATTTATTTGAATAGTAATTCTTCCGGCAATTTATGTGATTTTTATGTTTGAAAAAGACATTTTTTTGACACATTTCGAGTTGGAAAAAATTATATATAAAAAAAATATAATTTTAGATGCATTTTTGTGTGTTTTTTGAATTGAAAAAAGAAGAAAAAGTTATATAATAAAAGACGTTTGGAAATAAGTTAACCCTCTTCGGAGGGGAGACTTTTTACATAGATTCTAATTTTCCCTTTTTTACTGCTTTGCAGTTTTCATAGGCACGTATCGAATCCAGAAGAATTCGGTGCGTTTTTTTATTTGATAGGAAATACTCGATTCCTATCAAATAAAAAACGCTCCGCTAGGATTGCATGATGCGTGGATGGGGACAGGAGGTTTAGTATGGAGTTTTTTGATATCAGAAATAAAGATGGTTCTCTGACAGGTGAGGTGAAAGAAAGAAAACTGGTACACAGGGATGGGGATATTCATGGGACTTCTCATGTATGGATCGTGCGTCCAGGCGAGAATGGCAGTTGTGATATTTTGCTTCAAAAGCGCAGTGCGGATAAAGATGCTTTTCCGGGGTGTTATGATATTTCTTCAGCGGGACATCTTCCGGCAGGGCAGGATTACCTTCCTTCTGCAATCCGAGAGTTGAAGGAGGAGCTGGGAATTGATGCGAAGGAAGAAGATATGATTTTTCTTGGACTCCATGAAGGGTATTCGGAAGAAATTTTTTATGGGGAACCATTTCGCAATCATGAGATCAGTCATGTTTATTTGTATAAAAAGCCGGTGGATATTTCTGAGCTTCGATTACAGGAGGAGGAAGTGGAATCGGTGAAATGGATGGATATTTTTCAGTGTTATGAAGAGGTGAGAAAAGGAAATCCAAAGTATTGTCTGTTCATGGAAGAGTTGGATATGATTAAAAATTATTTCGAGATATAAAAATGGCATCTGCAGTGTAATCATTAGAACGTTATTGCAGATGCCATTATTCGTTTTAATTGTGTAAATAATATTATAATCAGGATACAACTTCCCATAACTGATCTCTGGAAAGAGAAAGATTCTCAGCGACAATCTGAGCAATCTCCATAAAATGAGAATTCATCTGTTCAATACTCGGATATTTCTGGAATAGATACATTAATTTCTTAATCCATTCGATTCCTTTATAATTAAATGGATCTTTGGACAAAATGTCAGCTACCTGATAAGGTAAAATCTGAAGCCAGATGCTGGTACGTGCAAGCCAGTGCATAGTGAAGTAAATCTGTCTTGTGGAACCGTATTCAGCAGTGTTGGTATAATGTTCGCCGTAATACTGAATATTGCTGATCGTTTCTTTTTCCATGATGCCAATCTTATCAGTGCCATACTTTAACTGAATGCCATACCGATGTTTCAGCCATGCAGCATAGCCTCTTCGTTCTGCGTGATATTCTGACCAGTGCTGGAAAAGGACCGTCTCCGGATTGCTAAATAATTCCTCGTAGGAAGAAAGGTTGTTGAGACGGGCATAATCTTTGTAATCACACATATGAGTCATCTCATGAAATACGAGACGATAAAGTTCACATTCTTCTACTCTCTCAAGGTACGGTTTCTTAAAGATAAGATAGAAAGGCTCATCCATGGACTTAGGATATTTCATACAGGCAGCGACATACTTCCAGTTCTTACGGGCTGTCGCTTCATCCAGACTTTTCGCATCTTTATCAACAAAACCATAATTCTTTTGAGTAGCATACATGTCATCCGCCAGAATAACCTGTAAATTGACATCTTTTAAATTAAAATATCGAATATACGAATTCATGATCCGCTGTAATTTATTCATCATAATGATCAATCCTCAAAAGAAAAGGGTAAAATATCCCTTTATAATTTATAGATATTTTAATTCTAGCACAAAAGAAAGAGAGCGTCAAAATATTATTAGGTGAATATATTGTATTTTGACGAAAAATTACGGTTATTTTTTGGTCATATCTTCCACTTTTCCACATGTTTTTTTGACGATATATTTTGGCCTTCCCTGAATCTCTTCATAAATTTTGGAGATATAATAACCGATGATGCCAAGGCTCATCATGATGATACTTCCGGTGAATAAATTGATGATGATTACGGTGGTGAAGCCTTCTAGGGCGATACCGATGGCTTTTTGATACAGGGATACACCGCCGAGGATGATGGAGAGAATCATCATAATTACACCGAGAAGAGATACAATCTGCATGGGTGCAGAAGAAAATGAGGCAATGTTTGATGCCGCATATTTGATTAAAGACCAGGTGGACCATTTGGATTCTCCGATGGTGCGTTCTCTTACATCAAATTCAATCGTGGTGGTGGAAAATCCTATCCAGGAAGAAAGTGCACGGAAAAATGCATTCTTTTCTTTCATATTTAACAGAGCATTGACAGCTTTTCGGTCAAGAAGCTTGAAATCAGAAGCTTTTGACATGTCAATCTCTGTAATCCGGCTTAAAATTTTATAAAAACATTTGGCTGCGAATGTATGTGCAAAGCTTTCATCTCCGCGGGAATGCTTGACACCTTCTACAATCTCATAACCTTGCTGCCACAAATGATACATTTCAATAATTTTTTCCGGAGGATGCTGAAGATCACAATCAATTACAACGCAGCACGCACCGGAGGAATAGAGAAGTCCTGCATAAATCGCTGCTTCTTTTCCAAAATTTCTGGAAAAATTAATTCCTTTTACCGCAGGGTTATGGCAGGTCTCGTCTTGAATCTGTTGCCAGGTATGGTCCACGGATCCGTCATCCACAAAAATTAGTTCATATGGAATATCGGCCTCTTCCAGTATATCGGAGAGGTTTTTCGAAGTAAGGGGAATCAGCCCTTCTTCATTGTAAGAAGGGATTACCACAGATAATAAATCACTCATTGTTTTACCTGCCTTTTTATAAATTGGTTTCATTATAACATTATCTTCATATTAATCAACTTACATTTCAACTTGTTTCTTCCATAAAAATGGACTATACTAATATGATTCAATCAATTAATGTTAAAGATAAATGAGAATTATGAACGGATTTGGTATATAAAGAAGATCGTTTCAAATCTGTTCGGAAATGGAAAGGAACATTATGATTCAGGATATTGGAAAACATAAGATTGATCCCGTTTATCTTCCGGGAGCAGTTTTACATAAAGAAGATTATATCATAGGGTTTGAGGGGAAAAATGTCTATTTGAAGGAGGGGCAGGAAAAAGTTGAGCTACTTATCTGCGAAGACATTCTTCCGATTGTTTACGAGAAAGAAGCATTTGAAAAATATCAGAGAGAGGCTATTTTTCTGATGAGAGTGGATGGAAAACCACTCTATCTTTTGCCGGAAAAGTATTTATCACGGCAGCCAAAAGCAAAAAAAGAACCTGTTTCCATTTTTCGTAATGGGAATCCAGATTATGAAGCATATGCGATGATTTCTGCATATCATTTTTATCATTGGTACAAGACAACCAGATTTTGCGGTGCCTGTGGTGTGCGGTTAAAACCAGGAACAGAAGAACGTTCCATGGTATGTCCGATTTGCGGTAATGTGATATATCCGAGGATTTCTCCGGCTGTAATCGCCGGAATTTATCACAAAGATAAGATTTTGCTGACAAAATATGCACGTCCAAACAGCAGTTATGCTCTTGTTGCCGGATATTGTGAGGTGGGTGAGACCATCGAGGAAACGGTTCACAGAGAGGTGATGGAAGAAACGGGAGTAAAGATTAAAAATCTCAGATATTATAAAAGTCAGCCATGGGCATTTTCTCAATCCTTATTATCCGGATTTTTTGCAGAGCTTTCCGGCAAGGAGCAAATTCATCTGGATACCCATGAACTTTCTCAGGCAAAATGGGTTAGAAGAGATGAGCTCAGAGAGTACCGGCAGGAGACGGGAGTAAGCCTTACAGGAGAAATGATTGAATATTTTCGGACGCATCCGGAAAAGTTTTAAATCAGTTTATAAAATGGCTTTAAATTAAAACTGAGAAGGATTAATTTTTTACTCGTCCTATAGAGGTGGTAGTCTTATCCTACTGAGATAAAATTTATAATCAAATGAATAAGGAGATGATGAGAATCCATGGAATCTTTAAAAAGTAAATTTACAAAATTGGATAAAAAGAAGAAAGCTGTTGTGTTTGCAGCGGTTCTGATTGGAATTTATCTTTTGATTTCTTTATTCTTCCAATATCACTTTTTTCCGGGAACAGAAATCAATGGATATTCCTGTGGATTTCACAGTGTGAAAAAAATGAAAAAGACGGTAGAAAAATCCATAAAAGAATATGAAATCACATTGTCAGAAAGAGATGGAAAAAAAGAAAAAATCACTTCTGATCAGGTAGGACTTTCTTTTTTAGATGATGGGGGACTTGAGAAGATAAAGAATAACCAGAAAGGATATGAGTGGATTACTGCATTTTTTCAAAAACAGGATTATCCGGAAGGAATGACTTTTGTGGTAGATGAATCTGCCTATACAAATACATTCAATTCGTTAAATACATTGGATAAAGAGCAGGTTGTTGCACCGGAAGATGCTTTTTCTCAATATGATGAAACAGAAAATGCCTATCATATTGTGGAGGAAGTTTACGGAAATACGGTAAAGAAAAAGAAATTTTATGAAGTGTTAGAAAATGCCATAAAACAGAAACAAAAAGAAATCGATATTGATAAAGAAGGCTGTTATAAAAATCCTGTTTATAAAAATGATTCTCCGGAAATCTTAAAATCAAACACATTATTAAATCGTTATGTCAGTACAGATATTGTGTACGATTTTGACGACCGTACCCAGGAATTGACAGGAAAGACAATTCATAAATGGCTTTCTGTTACCGATGAATTGAAAATCAAAATTGATCAGAAAAAAGTAAAAAAATATATCAGTAATATGGCAAAAAAATATGATACCGTGGGAGTAAAAAGAGAATTTACTTCAATTGCCGGCAATCGAGTGACAGTAGAAGGCGGTACATATGGCTGGAAAATTGATCAAGATGCAGAAGTTTCGAAACTGATCAAACAAATCAAAAAGGGAAAACAGGAAAAAAGAGCACCGGAATATGAACATATTGCAAAGAGCCGTAAAGAATATGATATTGGTGATACTTATGTTGAAGTAGATCTTGGCGCACAGTACATGTGGTATTATAAAGATGGAAAAACAATGGTTTCCACACCGGTTGTAACAGGAGATGTGAGTAAAGGAAGAGGAACACCGACAGGAGTGTATTATATTCTTTATAAAACGACAGACTATACCCTGACCGGTCAGGGATATGAATCCGAAGTAGACTATTGGCTTCCATTTACCCAGATGGGTGTGGGAATCCATGATTCTTCCTGGAGGAATGACTATGGCAGAGATATTTATACCTATGACGGCTCTCATGGATGTGTGAATACGCCACTAGAAGCAGTGAAAAAAATCTATAATAATATCGAATCAACCTACCCGGTTGTTGTGCATTGGTAGGCAAATTCCGAAGCTCAGCTGCCAGAATAACAGAACGGTTTCCACTTTCTTTTGCCACAACAGTTTTTATATTTTTTGCTACTTCCGCATGGGCATGGACTGTTCGGATAAATCTTAGTTTTCTTTTTTTTCAGATGAACGGCTTCGGATGCCGTGTTTCCTCGATTTAACATCAGTCTGGTATGAGCGAAGAGTTCATTCAGTGCGGAGAGAAGTTGTTTATCTCCGGATAGCTGAGATGAGAGTTTCCACTCATTGGTCAGACAGGATATGGCATCATGAATGGAGCCTCCCTGTCTATAAATTGCCTGAATTATCCGGCTGATATTCTGAGCGGATGAAAAATCGATGATCAGAAGTCGGCTCAGGCAGGATGATAAGCGTCTGGAGTAGGTATCTTCCGGAAAAGCACCGTAGCGGGAAAGATGCAGAATCTCTTCCCGGGTTGGAATGTAAAAGGGGAGGGTTCCCTGACATTGCTGAATTCTCTGATATAGATTGTTATTATATAGAGATTTGTGAATAATCAGATCATTTTGTATTATGAAATGATTGTAATAGTCCGGAAGTTCATAGATTTCCTTCATCAGCTGTTCTCTTGTAAGACTGTAAACAGAATTGTCATTATACAATTTCAGTAAAATGGAGACAGGGGCACAACCGTAGAGATATCCTGCCGCATTGAGACAATCTGCCAGGAAACTTTTCTTTTTATGATCTTTCCAGAAAGAATTTGTGAAGATGGAGGAAGTTTTAATCTCTTCTGGTATGACAAAAGTACCATCGGTTTGTTGAAAACAGTATCCACCTTCCAAAAGCCGTTGAAGTAAAGTCGGATCAGAAGAGTTATTGTAATGGAAAAAAGTATGTAATTCGTCTTCGCCTAAATATACAAAAAAAGAATAGAGAATTTCGGGAAGGAGAAGAAAATCTCCCAGCTTTTCAGACAGTTCATTTTTGTGTAGAACAGAGTAGCCTGTCATGTGGTGAAGTCTGGCCAGAGAAATTAATTCTTTTTTGGTTTTTTCTTTTAAATAATCTGTGAATGTGTTCATGTATTTCGTCCTGTTCCAATGTTGTGATATGATACATTATACTATTTTTTTATGGGATTTTCTTATAGATAATCAACTTTTTCCGCTCTTTTTTTGGTAGTATTTTTTTTATAACATGAAAAATTATTGCTTTCTATATAAAATATTGTTCTGCCTTAAGACGAATTTCTTTTTTTAACAGATTTGTGTGGCGAACTGCCTGTGCAAAATCTTGTTGGGAAACCGTTGTTCTGGAGTCGAGGGCCGCATAGGAAAATGCCATTTCCATCAGAGTGAGAGGCAGCTCCGGTAATCTGGTGCGTCGGTCTTCCGGTTGATTTTCCGGGGTTGATAAGTCAATGAGGGTACGTAAAATGACATTTGTTTTTTCTGCAGAAAATGTATTTTTCACCCTGGTTTCATATTCAACAGATGGCAGAGTTTCTTTTAATATTTGAAGAGTCATTGACGAATCCGGTTCTTCAATGGCAATCGGATAAAAGCGTCGGGATAATGCTTTGTCAGGGATGAGAAATTGCATGTATTCCTGGCTGGTGGTGGCTCCGATGATCTTGATGTCTCCTCTGTCAATATAAGGTTTTAACATATTGGAAATATCGTTATTGGAGTTTTCAGTGGAGCCGGCACCAACAATAGTATGAATTTCATCAATAAATAAGATGACATCCGGCTGTTTTTTCAGTTCGTCCATTAATTTTTTCATTCTTTCTTCCATCTCTCCCACATATTTTGTTCCGCTCAGAAGAGAAGTGGTGGTTAATTTAAAGATTTTTTTGTTCTTTAACAGAGAAGGAACCTGTCCACGCTGAAGTTGGTAGGCAAGTCCCTCTACTACGGAAGTTTTGCCCACGCCGGCTTCTCCGATGAGAATCGGAGATTTTTTAGGAGAAATTAAAATCAATTCCAGATCGGAAAGTTCCTGTTCTCTACCAATCGCAGGATTGGTGATATAATTACGAGCATTCATATTATATGCGTAGGTATTTAAAAACTCACTTTGAATGATCTGAGCCTTCAGGTTTCTGTTAGAACCGGAATGTAAGAACAAATCAGAAGGTGCCTCAGTCCTGTGTTCCTGAAAGAAAATAGATCGTTTGGACAGGTAAGAAGAGAGTTCTTTTTCTTCCGTAATCTGCAAGAATTCAAGTTCTTTTTGCAGAAAATAGTCTAAAAACCGTTTTTGATTAATGTCTTCTGCAGAAAATACATCGGTATGATAGAGAAGAGGAATCAGAGAGGTCAGCCAGAAATTTTTTTCATTGCAAAATAATGCCAGGTCTTGCACGAGAATTCCTGCCAGCAAGGATTCATTTTGTTTCATTTCTTTTTTAAAAGCAAGTCCATATCCGGCAATGGTCTTAATAAAATCCAGTTTTTCTCCCAAAGAGCGAATCATGACAGAGTAAAAAGTCTGTAGGGTTTGTTCAAATAGTTCCTGATTGGAAAAACAGCGTTCCAGAGAGCGCAGAGTGGATGAATAAGTATCATAGTAAGGAGTTTTTAGATTTTCCAACAGAAAGATAGTGTAATTGAGCCAGGATGATTCGTTGAAATCTGCCTGATTTGCCATCATCTGATTTTTTAAGGAAATACAATCCTGAAAATAATGATCATAATCTTCTTTTTTTTCAGGAAATGATACATTTCCTCTTTCTTTGACCAGATTTGTGATATACTTCAAATATAAATCATCATTTTTAAAAGAAGAAATTCGGGCAGGAGATATCAGCATATTGGAAATACAGCCAATTTCAAAGGAAAGGGGCTGACCTGCAGATTCTATAATTTCATAGGCTTTGGCGAGGGTAGGATATATATGATTCAAGATAAGTTACTCCTTTTTTTCTTTTTAGTATAAACCAGGTTGGATAAAAGAGAAAGAAATAATTAAAATTTTCATGACTTTAAAGCTGAAAAGTGTTGAATTTCTTTTTTTTGTGTGTTAAGATGTTACAAGACATTTTTAGTGTTATTTAAAATTTGATTACAGGAGAGTATAGATTATGGATATGCAAATGAATTTTCATCGTAAATTACCAATACCGAAAGATTTAAAGGAACAGTTTCCTTCTGATGAGAGAGTGAAAAAGATTAAAAGTGAGAGAGATCCGGAGATTGCCAGAATATTTGAAGGCAAATCAGATCGTCTTCTTCTCATTATTGGCCCTTGTTCTGCTGATAATGAGGATTCTGTGCTTGATTATATTACCCGTCTGTCTAAAGTACAGGAGAAAGTAAAGGATAAGATCTGGATCGTGCCTCGAATTTATACCAATAAACCGAGAACAACCGGTGGAGGATATAAAGGTTTGGTTCATCAGCCGGATCCGGAGAAAAAACCGGATATGCTTCAGGGACTTATCGCTGTGAGAGAACTGCATCAGAGAGCAATTCTTGAGAGTGGACTGACCTGTGCAGATGAGATGCTCTATCCGGAGAATCACCGTTATGTTTCCGATCTGCTTTCTTATGTTGCTGTAGGGGCACGTTCTGTGGAGAATCAGGAACATCGTCTTGTTGCCAGCGGTGCGGGAATTCCTGTGGGGATGAAGAATCCGACAGGAGGAGATCTTGGCGTAATGATGAACTCTATCACTGCAGCCCAGGGACAGCATACTTTTATTTATCGTGGATGGGAGGTAGAATCTCTCGGTAATCCTTATGCCCATGCTATTTTAAGAGGATATGTGGATAAGCATGGTCAGATGTTTACCAATTATCATTATGAAGATTTAATCCAGCTTTATGATCTGTATCAGGATAGAGGTCTTGTGAATCCTTCGGTTATTGTAGATGCTAATCATGCCAATTCAGGAAAGCATTATCTGGAGCAGATTCGAATTGCCAAGGAAGTCGTTCACAGCTGCAAGGTTTCTCCTGATATTCGAAGCCTCGTGAAAGGCCTTATGATTGAAAGTTATATTGAAGATGGTAATCAGAAGATTGGTGCCGGATGTTATGGTAAATCTATCACAGACCCATGTCTTGGATGGGATAAATCAGAACAGTTAATTTATGATATTGCAGAGATGTTGTAAGACAAAAACAGAACATTTGTGCCGGGTTGAACTTTCTGAAAGAATTATGTAAAATGGAAGCATGTACCATCGGTTTTTTGTTGGTTAAGGTATACACTTATAAAATAATATGTTACAATACTTTTAAATAAGTCATTTTTAATTCATTATTTTGTAATATATTTTAACTAAGAAAGGAAGAAAACAGATGCTCCGAAGCAGATTGATGATTTTAAATCAGAATGAATCAGAGTGTCGACAGATGGCTGAATATTTTGAAGAAAGTAATTATAGTGTGATCTGTTGTCTGGAAGAAGAAGAGGCGATTGATATTCTATCCAGAGGGAAACACAATCCCGATCTGCTGATTTTTGATATTGATGATTCCGGGCGAAAAGGGTATGAGACGATTGAGCGTATTCGAGCTTTTTCTGATATTGCGATTATGATTATTTCAGGAGATACCCGATTAGATACACAATTATATGCTTATTCGAAAAAGATTGATGACTATGTTGTCAGTATTATTCCACTACCGCTTCTTGAAGCTCATGTGGAAGCACTTCTCAGAAGATCTGTTGAGAAAAAAAGTTCAATAGAGACGGCTGGTGCTTTGACGATTGATTATGAGAGTAGAAAGATATATCTTGCAGGAGAGGTTCTTCATGTGACCGCCAAAGAATTTGATCTTATGGAGTATTTTATAAAGCACAGGGGAATGGTTTTATCCAGAGATAAGATTCTTGATTCCGTATGGGGATATGATTATATCGGTGGTTATCGAAGTGTTGATACTCTTGTAAAGAAGTTAAGGGCAAAACTGACAAAAGAGTACCCATATATTCAGACTGTCTATGGGGTTGGTTATTGTTTTGATGTTTAATAATATGGTATTTCAGAAGGGAGACTTGGCTTTATGAAACGATTGACAGGTTTGCTGATGATTCTGACCCTGTGTCTTGGGTTGGTGGCTCCGGCAAACAATGTATCTGCGGCAACATCGAAGGTGAAGATTACATATAAAGGGACTGTGAGAACCTACAGTGGTCGAAAGAACTCTGTATATGTGAATAATAAGAAAAAAGGAATTACCAAGGTTCCGATTTTTAAAAAGTCAGGAGCTTATGTTGGCCCGGTTGATACCATTTTTAAAAATACTACGTTAAAAGCCTCTGTCAGCTATGATGCAAAGACATTAACCTTACAATATGGTTCCAAAACTCTGAAGTTTAAGAATGGAAGCCGTAAGGTTACGGTCAATGGAGTGGTTGATAAAAATAAGATGGGTGCTGCGGCAATGTATATCACCTATACTTCCTCAGGGAAAAAACGATGGGTTGTTCCGCTCAAGAGTGTATGTAAGCGTCTTGGAATCAGTTATAAGTATTCCGGCGGTGCGGTCAGACTGGGAGGTGTGACCAACAGTGTTCCGACTACCAGTGTGCAGCCGACGACGGAAACGATGCCTGAGACCACCGGCAGCGGACAGGTTACCATGGTAATTGATGCGGGACATGGTGGAAGTGACTCCGGTGCAACTGGAAACGGATTGAAAGAAAAGAATCTTAATCTTGCAATCGTTCTAGCCGCTAAGAAATATTTTGACAACGACAGCAGGTTTAAGGTATATTATACAAGGACTGCAGATACTTATCCAAGTCTTGATGACAGATGTAAACTGGCAAATAATAACAATGTTGATCTGTTTTTATGTGTTCATATTAATTCCGCTTCTTCTTCAGCAAGAGGAACGGAGACCCTTTATAATCCAAATCGTAATCTGGCTACAGCGAAGAATGGTATTACATCGAAAGATTTTGCAACTGCGATGCAGAAAGCTGTGGTGGAAACAACCGGATTTACAAATAGAGGCTTGAAGTCCAGAACGGATTTAAGGGTGCTCAATCAGACTAATATGCCGGCATGTCTTATTGAATATGGATTTATTTCCAATACGAGAGAGGCAAGAATTATGAATGCCAACACAGCGAAATATGGTAAGGAACTATATAATGCTGTCGTTAATTTTATGAAAACAAAGGGAAGAATTTCATAAATTGCAAAAATAATAGAATTGTGCTAAGATAAATATCGAACTTTTCATCTCACAGGGATTAAATGCCCTGTGAGATTTTTGTGTGTTATCACTACATGTTGTGTTTTTTGCTGTTGCAATGCACGAGTTATTGTGTTACAATGGCTTTACTCGCCTGCGGAAGCGAGCGGGTATTATGAGATATCAACAATCATCTGCCAAAGAGCAGATGTCAATTTAAAATTTGGGGTAGAAGATTATGAAGATTATTAAAAGAAGTGGGATGGAAGTTGAGTTTGACCGGACTAAGATCAGCGAAGCCGTAAGCAGAGCCAATCTCAGTGTTGTGGAAGGAGAGCGTCTTAGTCAGGCTCAGATCGAGGAGATTTCAAAGAATGTTGAGATCATCTGCGCAGGAATGAATCGTGCCCTGAATGTGGAAGAGATACAGGATCTGGTATAGAATCAGATTATGAATCAGAAGGCCTTTCGGGTGGCGAGCAACTATATTACCTATCGTTATAAAAGAGCGCTGGTGCGTAAATCAAACTCTACAGACCAGCAGATTCTGAGCCTTCTGGAATGTAATAATGAAGAAGTAATTCAGGAGAATTCCAATAAGAATCCGACAGTCAACAGCGTACAGAGAGATTACATGGCAGGAGAAGTCAGTAAGGATATCACAAGAAGATTTCTTCTTCCGGAAAAAATTGTGGAAGCCCATGAACAGGGACTCATTCATTTTCACGATTCCGATTATTTTGCCCAGCATATGCATAATTGCTGTCTGGTCAATCTGGAAGATATGCTGATGAACGGCACGGTGATCAGTGATGTTATGATCGAGAAGCCAAAGAGCTTTTCTACCGCCTGCAATATTGCAACACAGAGTGTGGCACAGATTGCCAGCTCCCAATACGGTGGACAGAGTATTACCCTCTCTCACTTGGTTCCTTTTGTTCAGATCAGCCGTGACAAATATCGGAAGGAAGTCAGAAGGGAATTCGAAGAGCAGGGATTGGAAATTAACGAAGAGAAGATCAATGAGATTGCAGAGATGAGAGTCCGCAAGGAGATCAAGCAGGGAGTTCAGGTAATTCAGTATCAGGTCATCACTCTGATGACAACCAACGGACAGGCACCGTTCGTCACCGTATTTATGTATCTGGATGAAGTGGAAGAAGGACCTGCAAGAGATGACCTTGCATTGATCATTGAAGAGATGCTCAATCAGAGAATTCTCGGCGTAAAGAATGAAAAGGGTGTTTACATCACACCGGCTTTTCCGAAGCTTATTTATGTCCTGGAAGAAGATAATATTCATGAGGACAGCAAATACTGGTACCTGACCAAGCTGGCAGCCAAATGTACCGCCAAACGTCTGGTTCCGGATTACATTTCCGAGAAGATCATGAAAAAATTAAAACAGGGCAACTGTTATCCTTGTATGGGATGTCGTTCTTTCCTTACCGTATACAAAGATGAGAATGACAAACCAAAATTCTACGGAAGATTCAATCAGGGAGTTGTTACCTTGAACCTTGTAGATATCGCCTGCTCTTCCGGCGGAGATATGGATAAATTCTGGAAAATTTTCGATGAACGTCTGGAATTATGTCATGAAGCTCTTATGCACCGTCATAACCGCCTGAAAGGAACACCATCCGATGTGGCTCCGATTCTCTGGCAGAATGGTGCTCTTGCCCGTCTGAAAAAGGGAGAAAAGATTGATCCGCTTCTGTACGGAGGCTATTCTACGATTTCTCTGGGATATGCAGGACTTTGTGAATGTACCCGATATATGATCGGAAAGAGTCATACAGAGCCGGGAGGCACAGAATTTGCCATCAAGGTAATGCAGTATATGAATGACGCCTGCAGCAAATGGAGAGAAGAGAGCAATATCGATTTCAGCTTATACGGAACCCCGCTGGAATCCACCACATATAAATTCGCGAGATGCCTTCAGGAACGTTTTGGAATGATTCCTGGCGTCACAGATAAAAACTACATCACCAACAGTTACCATGTTCATGTAACAGAAGAAATTGATGCATTTGATAAATTAAGCTTCGAGGCTCAGTTCCAGGAACTGTCTCCGGGAGGAGCTATCAGCTACGTGGAAGTGCCGAACATGCAAAACAACATTGATGCAGTTCTCGCAGTCATGAAACACATCTATGACAACATTATGTACGCAGAGCTCAACACCAAGAGTGACTACTGCCAGGTATGCGGATACGACGGCGAGATCCAGATTGAGAGCGACGAGCATGGCAAGCTGATCTGGGTATGCCCGAACTGCGGCAACAAGGATCAGAACAAGATGAACGTGGCCAGAAGAACCTGTGGTTATATCGGAACCCAGTTCTGGAATCAGGGAAGGACACAGGAAATTAAAGAAAGAGTAATGCATCTGTAGAGATAAAGAATATTTGAATTTTTGAGTTTTAATATGAAAGGGATTGTCGCAATAAATGAAGCGCATCCCCAAGCATAACAATGCGGAAACCGTTCCATTATATTTGTATGACCATGTAATGGAACGGTTTCCGCTTTCTTTTGTTGGCAAAGCTGCGCTTCCCTGTCAGAGCGACAAAACCTTTATTATGAATAAGAAGGTATATTAAGAAATTCTGGAAAGTGAAAATATGTTAAAACTACTTATAATATGTGATATTTTATTTCTAACAAATGATAGAAATGAGATGGCGGATTGGCGATAAGATACCCTTTCCTCAAGTACGTAGAGCAGCTTTGCTGTTACCGGGCTCGCCTGTGAATTTTCTTTGAGATTCGCGATTTTATCTTGTCTTAAAGGGTGGAAAGGATACCAACGTTAAGAAACTGAAATCCAGTGTTTCAAAAATTACATTGAAAAAAGGTAGAACAAAAACACTGAAGATCAAGCAGACTTATGTGGAGAAAAACAAAAAGCTCGTAACGCACATGAAACCACTTACCTACACCACATCGGATAAAAAAGTTGCAACCGTGACGAAAAAAGGTGTGATTAAAGCAAAAGGAAA
>JAQYIU010000127.1 GCA_028721415.1 Lachnospiraceae bacterium
TACGAATTCTCTCTGTCTGGCAGTATAGAAGAACGTTATTTATGGTATTTGTATTATGTGCCTCAAACCTTAATTGTTTTATTTATGTTTTTTACGGTTTTATATATCGGGAAACCACTGGATTCTCCAATCAGCAGATGGAGGAAACTGTTGTATATTCCGGCCGGAGGAATCTGTCTTGGAATTCTTACCAACGATTTTCATCAACTGGCTTTTCGGTTTCCGGACGGTCTGGTAAATGGCAGCCAGAGTTATATTCACGGTCCGTTCTATTTTTTGTCGGTAATCTGGATGGTCATCTTATTTGTGTCAATTTTAGGTATTGTGTTAAGACGATGTGCTGTTCCGGAAAACAGAGGGAAAATGTGGATGCCAATGGTTCCTTTGGCGTGTGGCCTGATATATTTTCTTTCTTTTTTCGTATATCCGAATTTTTTTGTACTTAAATATATAAGAGTACCGGAAATGTTATGCTTGCTGTTCGCTTCTTTTATGGAAATGTTGATACTTGCACATTTGATTCCCTCCAACGATAATTATGGAGAATTCTGGGAAGCTTCTTCTATTGGTGCCGGCATCATGAATGAGGAAGGCAAAATATGCTATCAGTCCGGTCAAAGCGTCGATGTGTCTCCCGAACAGATTCGAAAGGCACAGGATGATTCGATTTTCCTTCAAAATGATAATCTGATTCTTCGAAGCCATAAAGTAGTTCATGGGGGATATGGGTTCTGGATTCGTGATATTTCTGAGATCAATCATCTGAATCGGGAAATGATGGAGCTCGGTGATGTCCTGGAACAGGAAAATACATTACTTCATGCCCAGAACATAATCGCGGAAGAAGAAGCCCGCATCAAAGAACAAAATCATTTGTATGACGAGATGGCAAGAAGAGTCCGTCCCCAGTTAGATAAGATCAGTGAGATTCTGCAGCAATCTTGCAATGATGAGATACAGTTTGAGAATAACCTGAAGTATGCTTGTGTGTTAAATGCCTATGTAAAACGTTGCCTCAATCTTCAGTTAATGAGCTATCAGAAAAAACAATTGGATGTCAATGAACTTTGGCTTTCTATCTCTGAATCCTTGGAATATGTCAGACAATGTGGAATTAAAGTGTTGTGTACCTGTCAAGGTACGAGTAGTAAGCCGGGGGAACAGCTGTTGGTTACCTATGAATTGTTTGAATCTGTTTTGGAGGAATTACTATTTGAAATGGATGCAATCCTCGTCTATCTGGAGATTTCAGACAAAGAATTTCTGCTACGGATGGAGATGGAACGATCGGCTCATAGCAGATCCGAAAAGCCTTTTGATGCCTTGGAAAGTCGAGAAGCAGTAAAATTGTATTCAGATAAAGTACATTTCCTATCTGGTATAGTCAGATTAGAATCGGAAGGACAGACAGGCTATGTTTCTGTGTGTTTTCCCACAGGAGGTGAGAACCTATGACATCATTTCAATATCTTCCGAACTTCGGTCAGATGTTTTTTGGGACCACTTTCGTCATATTAATGGTGATTGCATTATTTCTAATGGTAATCAGCTTGAC
Source organism: Lachnospiraceae bacterium (assembly GCA_028721415.1). GTDB lineage: Bacteria > Bacillota > Clostridia > Lachnospirales > Lachnospiraceae > Anaerobutyricum. Next base: position 1,556 of record JAQYIU010000127.1, read on the forward strand.
TTATCAGATGGAAGGAAAATATATCAGTATTACTGTTTCTGTATTTTTACTTTCCTTTATGATCCTGCAGGGATTATGTGATGTTATGCTACTCTTAAACAGAAGATGGTATCGTACTGTGTTTTCTGCTCTCGTCATTTCTCTCCCGTGGATACTGTTGTTTCTTTTTCTTGTGTTAATAGCCGGGGTGGAAGGGTATTTCCTATGGATGTTCTGGAAAAAGCAAAAGAAACAATTAACTGCCGACGCGATGAAAGAAAGCCTTGACAATCTACCCGATGGAATCTGTTTTTTCTCGAGCGACGGACAGCCATTGCTGGTGAATCTTCAGATGAATCGTCTGAGCGGAGAATTGTTTGATGCGGAAATCTTAAATGGCAATCAATTCTTGCATCATCTGGAGAAGGAAGAATTAAACGGTCGGGCGCAAATCATTCGCAGAAAACCAAATCTCATGTTGCAGACAGAAGATCAAACCGTCTGGGAATTCCATAGTAAAGAATTGCTTTTAAATGATAACGTGGTTGTGGAGCTGATCGCCAACGATGTGACGGAACAATATCAGATGGCGAGAGAACTGGAGAAACGAAATCGAAGCCTGAATCAGATTAATCGCCAGCTTCGTATCTACAGTGATGAGGTAAATCGCATTACCAGAGAGCAGGAAATCTTAAATGCAAAAATCAGAATTCATGATGATGTGGGACGGTCTTTGCTTGCGGCCAGATCCTATCTTGCAAAACCGAAAGAGGAGAGAGAGCGGGAACCGCTGCTTTTGTTATGGAAATATACCATTTCCCTGTTGAAAAAAGAAGCAGATCCGGGACAAAAGACCGGAAATTGGGAGATGCTTCAGAAGGCGGCAGAGGCAGTCAATGTAACGATTCATCTGAATCATCCCCTTCCGGAAGCAGAGAAACAGAATAACCTGATTGTGGCAGCAATTTATGAATGCATGACCAACACCGTAAAACATGCAGATGGAACGGAAGTTTATCTGAACATACAGGAAGAAAGTACGACATGGATGGTGCAGCTGACGAATGATGGAAATCCACCGACACAAACGGTGAAGGAAACCGGCGGACTGTCCAACCTTCGCAGAGTGGTGGAGGCGGCCGGAGGAACCATGACCATTGAAAGTGTGCCTCGCTTTATGTTACAATTAGAGTTGCCGAAAGGAGAAAGTGATGAGTGATAAGAAAAGAGTGATGATCGTCGATGATCAGTTTATTTCCCGGCAGCTTTTTGAAATGTATATAAAAACAAGCACCGATTATGAGGTAGCCTATTCTGTCGAATCGGCAGCCTTTGCCGATGCTTACGTGTTAAAGAATCGGATCGATCTTGTTTTGATGGATATTTTGATGAATGATGGCTCCAACGGTCTGGACGCGGCAGCCCGGATCAAGAAGAACAGTCCAAGGACAAAGATTATTGCGGTCACCTCCATGCCGGAATATTCCTGGATGAAACAGGCAAGGGAGATCGGCATCGAGAGCTTCTGGTATAAAGAGGCATCCGAGGCAACGATTCTGGATGTGATGAATCGCACCATGGCAGGGGAGTCAGTTTATCCCGATGAGACGCCGGAGGTCTTATTGGGCCATGCCAGAAGCACCGAGTTTACAGAGCGAGAGCTTCAGGTGCTCCGTTTTATGACCACAGGAGTTCCCAATGCGGTGATTGCCGAGAAGCTGGGGATTGCGGAGAACACGGTGAAGAATCATATCCGCCATATGATGGAAAAGACTGGATGCAAGAACCGGACCGAGCTGGCAATCCAGGCGAGGGTCAGCGGGGTTGTGATCAGTATGGAATAGGATAAAGGGAAAGCTTCGCTTTCGTTCAAACAAAGAGCAGATTGTGCTCTGTATCGAATGACGATACAGCACAATCTGCTTCTTTTGTTTTCATCTCAGTAGAGAAGACCCTTTCCTCAAATGTGTGAAACATTAGGTAGGGACTGTTCGTCTCAACGGGTTGAAATCCCCTACTGAGATGAGCCTCCGGCGGATGGCAGAGCTGCACATAAGAAAGCAACTACGTTGCTGTGCAGCTCGCCCGCGAATCCTCTTTGAGATTCGCGATTTTAATCGCTCTTCAACATGTAACTTTTGATTTACGTGCCTGTTTTCACAGAGAAATGTTGACCTTTTATCCATCTGGGTGAGTGCCGTCTGGGTGTTAGGGATAGAAAGCTGAGTTGAAAAATAAGTGTTTCTAAAATAGTTTATAGTATTGTTGTACAATTTTGAATGCTATAAATTGTATATTGTGTCTACTTCCTGGTAGTATTTTGTGTAATAGTACAAAAATTGCTCTGGATTAGGATATACATTGGTTGTTATTTTGATAAAATGAAAGCAAAAAGGAAGCGTAAATAAAAGAAAGGGGATGAGATAAGAAAATTATTGATTACAATCGAAAAATTATAAATTGAAATTTCTAAATATGTTGTCATTAGGAAAAGGAGGGAATGATATGACAAAAAGAAAAAATAATGAAATTATATTATTGAGTACATTTATAATTGGCAATTTTCATGTTGCTGATGGTTGGAAAGATAAATGTAAATGCTGAGGTGATTGTGTCAGATACCACTGATATTAGCGGCCCTTTATTGGAGGATGATAATTATCAATATATATACGATAAAGAATTTACTTTTAATGGTGATGGTATAGATACTTTAGTTGAAGCCAGATTAACTGTGTCTACCGAACAATTGAATGAAAATTATTTATCTGCTGATGTTTTTCAGCAACCCTTTCAATATCTAGAATTAGAGTTGTTAAAAATAGAAGGTTCAGAAAAAACATTGATTGGAAAAGTATATGGTTTCCAAGAGTCAGATCAATATAAGACTTTTTTACAAAGAAGATGGATTATCTCAAGTCCAGGAATGTATGAATATCGGATTGCAATTGTACCAAAAACGAGAAATACTCTCAAACAGAAACTAAATGGCAAAAACTTTCAATTAAATAACAAATTTCATGTGTCCACAAACAAATATAATAATTTTACTGTAACTAAGAAAAACCTTTCAAATGGCGGTGTGCAGTATGATATGGGTGTTACAGATTTTGATGGCTCTGACAGCAGTCAAACATGGTTTTTGCGTGAAGACAGAGATGCCAAAACGATAAAATTGCTTGCCAAGAGTTATAAAGATAATTGTAATACTTCTGATGTGGAGCCTCCTTGGGGCACTAACATTACTTATTATGCTATTAAAGAAAATATTTTGAAAGCTAAAATTCCGAGTCTTTATAATGCAACTTCAACGATTGCGATGACATCAACAATCAAAAATGCCCTTGCGAAGTATGCGAATTCGGCAAATGTTACCACTCCTGCTCCTGGAGTTGGGTCGGCGGTTTCTTTGAAGGCAACACCTGGAATTAAGTCGGCGAACCTGGAATGGAGAGGTTCCACGAAGAGTGATGTTACTTATATTACCGGATATCAGATCAAGCGATATAACAGTGCCGGTAAGAACGACGCATCTTATACCGTGACGGATTCCGGGCAGTATTCTAATGTGTTCAAGTGTACAATTCCTTATGAAGGTACGTATTATTTTACAGCGAAACCATATTATACTTATAAAGGAAAAACTTATTGGGGTGCAGAAACCGGTAAGGTTGGTTGTGCTTCCGCAAAGATTTATTCCCCGACTTGTCTTGCAACGAAGATCAGTAATAAGGTTGCAAAAGTGACTGTGAATGTTCCGGAAGGTGCAAATGGAACCATTATTTATCAGAATGTCGGTGGCAAATGGAAAGAGATTGGTAAGACATCTTACTCAAAGAAATATACTGTGAAAAAGAATACAGCCGGTAAGAGACAATACAGAGTGGTATCATATGTGACAGATGGTGGTAAAACCTATTATGCAGCACCAAGCAAAGCAGCAAAACCACAATCTAATGTCTGCACCTGTAAATATCCGAAGTATGCAGGCGGATATAAGAGTGCAAGTCATTTCTGGAGACCGATTAAGATTTCTTATTCTGGAAATAAGGTAGTGGTAAAAGGCAGATTTATTAATACTCATATTTATAGAATGGATTTCTTTAACATTAAACTTACCGTGAAAGCGGAAGGTAAAGTAATCGGAACGAAAACAATCAAATGTGGCAGGATTAAATCCAAAGGCACAAAAGTGGTTACTGTCAAGTTAGATAAGAGCAAAAAGAATATGGATCTTCGGAACGGAAACCTTTACTGGAGCTACAAGGTGATTCGTGCAGATGCTTTAAATTAAATAATGATTAAATTGTAGAAGCGGACTCTTCGGGGTCCGCTTTTGTTGTATATAGTACTTTCGTGTCATGTAAATTTTGTAAAAATAGATATAATATAATTGATATAGAAATATTCCTTCGGGAGAAGGGGATTAATTATGAGTCATATTATAGATGAAATAAAACAATTTTCTACATACACGAAAGATTATGGTACCACGATACGCAGAAAACTCATAGCCTATTGGATTGTTATGATATTGGCTGTTTTTTCTGCGATCATGGTGATTTTGAGTATTGCGGGTGTCTTTTCTCATTCGGATAAGCGATTGAATGAGGCATTGGATCTGCAGCAGCAGAATACCATGGATTCTCTGGAGGATCACATGGGGCAGTTAAGTGCCAGATGCGTGGATCTTTCCGAACGGATTTCGGCAGAGTTGTCGAGTTCCCTGTTTTTGAAAGGGAAAACCCTTGAGATGTTGAATGATGATCAGGATTTGATTGTGGATTTGGAGGAAAGAATGTATCCTCTGATTGATACAACATTACGGTATTCGGAATGTAGTGGTGTATTCTTCATGTTGGATGCCACCTGTGATACGAAGGCTGAGAATGCCCGGTATTCCCGAATGGGAATCTATCTGCGAAATGCAGATCTCAGGGAACTCAACACAGTGAATAAACATATGGCGTATTTCCGGGGAGATTCGGAAGTTGCCGGTAAAGAAGAGATTGCGATACATGAGCAGTGGACGCAGGAATTTGACACTGCGATGATTCCGGAATATGACAGAATGATGGAGGAATCGGTATCTGATCTAGAGGATTGTTGTCGTTGGGCAGGGCGCCTAAAGCTGAAAGGTACGGAGGAAGAGGTGATGCTTCTTTGTGCTCCGATTCTGGATGCTTCCGGTCAGGTTTGCGGCATCTGTGGAATAGAAATCAGTGAGCTGTATTTCCGCCTTGCGAATCCGGTCTATGACAGTTCTTATGGCAGTATGCTGACGATTGTCGCACCGATGGAAGGCAATACCTTGAATCTGGAACACGCTGTGTTTGGATCTTGTGGTGACATTTTCCTGAGACGGGAAGGTGCTCTTACGGTAAAAAAGGAAAAGTATTATAATATATATTCTTCCGGTGAGGAAGAGTATATCGGATTGCATGGACCTTTATCCGGAAAATCTCTGAACGGGAAGAATATGGTGGCAGTTACGCTGCTTTCGGAGAATTACTTTAACAAAGTGGTATCCGGCGAGAGAAGGCTGTGGATCATCGGTTCCGTTTTGTTTTTCTTTATCATGTTATTTATTGCTTGGTTCCTCACAACACATTTTGTGGCACCGATTTACAAGGTTCTGGCAAATATTCGGGAAGATAGACCGATAGATGAGTATCATTCCGGCATCACGGAGCTAGATGATCTGGCAGAATATATTCAAAACAAGGCAAAAGAAAACGAACAGAGAGAGCTTCCTCCAAATATTGAGGTATTATTTCAGGAATTTTCTGAGAAGGTGGCGAAGCTTACCCCGATGGAGCGAACGGTTCTCCAGTTTTATATTGACGGCTATACCATAGAGGAGGTTGCGGCCAGGGCATTTATCAGTGTGAATACGGTAAAAAAACATAATACCAATATCAACCGAAAGCTGGAGGTCAGTAACCGGGAGGAATTGATGCTTTATATTGATCTGTTCCGGAGATCCGGAAGGATTGGAGAGATTACATATCATAGTGAATTATAGGGAGTGCACAATTTGCAGAAATGTGAATTGTGCATTTTGTCTACTATTTGATGGTATTTTAGTAATTGTGATATAAAAATACTATTATGTGCCATGTTTTTTTATTCCTTTTTCTGATAAATAAATATATTATATATGTAGGCATTGTCGTTCAGAAAAAGAAGGTGGTGAGGGTGAGAAGGAATGGATTATATTTCAGATAAACTGTTAGAGGATTGTTCAACACCGGAACTATTTCAATTTTCCATTTGCTGTTCGGAGTGTAAGGAAGTGTGGAAGAGCAGGCCCATTCGTTTTACCAGAGCGGGAGTGAAACCAAAAACGGAAGGGAAGAAGATCATTTTCAAGACGCTTTACGACCGGGAGAAAGTAGTGGCACGGGAACTTGCGGTGAAGGAGGCAGAGAAAATATACAGCCAGTGTCCGATCTGTCATCGGCTGGTGTGTGATCATTGTTTTCTTGTTTGTGATGAACTGGATATGTGTCGTGCCTGTGCGCAAAAGCTACAGGAGACAGGGGAACCTGTGAAGGAAAAATAAAATGGCATATGCTGATGAAGATTTAAATCGTGAAAGGAGTAACTGATATGGGACTTATTAAAGCAGCTGCGGGAGCATTGGGAGGAACTTTGGCGGATCAGTGGAAAGAGTTTTTTTACTGTGATTCATTGAGCAAAGATGTACTTGTAACAAGAGGACAGAAGCAGATTAGCGGCCGTTCCTCCAATACAAAGGGACATGATAATGTTATTTCTAATGGTTCCGGTATTGCCGTTGCCGACGGACAATGTATGATGATCGTGGAACAGGGCAAAATCGTTGAAGTTTGTGCGGAACCGGGTGAATTTACTTATGATACTTCCAGCGAGCCGAGCATTTTTGCCGGTAATCTGGGAGAGAGTGTCATTGAGGTATTTAAAACGATCGGCAAACGTTTTACATATGGCGGCGATACTGCGAAAGATCAGAGAGTCTATTACTTTAATACCAAAGAAATCATGGATAACAAGTTCGGCACACCGAATCCGTTTATGTTTGACGTGGTGAATAAAGAGCTTGGCATGAGAAGAACCGTTCAGGTAAGATGTAACGGTGTGTATTCTTATAAAATTACGAATCCGTTGCTGTTTTATACAGAAGTTTGTGGAAATGTGCAGCAGGAATTTACCAGAGAGGAAATTGATGGTCAGCTGAAGACCGAATTCATCGATGCACTGCAGCCGGCATTTGCATCTCTTTCCGAACTGGAGCTTCGTCCGGCACAGATTCCGGCTCATACCAAAGAGCTGAAAGATGCCATGAATAATACTCTGAAAAGTGATTGGGCGGAACGCAGAGGAATCACCGTACAGTCTATTGCATTGAATCCGATTACCCTGACTCCGGAAGATATGAAGAAGATCAATCAGATGGAAGATGCGGCAACTATGGGTAGGAATCCTTATATGATGGCCGGACGTATGGTGGATTCCACAGCAAATGCGAAGGAAACCGCAGCAGGCAATCCGAATGGTGCCATGATGGGATTCATGGGCATGGGAATGGCACAGCAGGCTGGCGCAGCAGATTTTGGTGTGGCACAGAACTTTTACAATATGGGTGTTCAGCAGGATATGGCAGCACAGCAGGCAGCAGCGCAGCAGCAGGCGATGCAGCAACAGGCTGCTCCGGCATCGGCAGCAGGCGGCTGGACCTGTTCCTGTGGCGCAACGGCGACCGGTAAGTTCTGTCCGGAATGCGGTTCCCCGAAACCGGAACCAAAACCGGCCAATGCATGGAAATGCAGTTGTGGTACTATGGCGACCGGCAAGTTCTGTCCGGAATGTGGTTCCCCAAAGCCTGCAGATGACGGTTGGACCTGTTCCTGCGGCCAGGTGAATAAAGGTAAGTTCTGTTCTAATTGTGGTGCGAAGAAACCGGCAGGTGTTCCACTTTATAAATGTGATAAATGTGGATGGGAACCGGAAGATCCGGCAAATCCTCCGAAGTTCTGTCCGGAATGCGGAGACCCATTTAACGACAACGATATTCAGTAGAAATAGAACGGGGTCGGGACTGGTGACCGACCCCAAAAGTAGAAAGGAGTAATCATGGGCTTATTTGACAAAAAATATTGTGATATTTGTGGCGAAAAGATTGGCTTATTAGGCAACCGTAAGCTGGATGACGGAAATCTCTGTAAGGAATGTGCGAAAAAGCTTTCTCCTTGGTTTGAGGAGCGCCGGCACAGTACAGTAGACTCCATTAAGGAACAGCTGGCTTATCGCGAAGCCAATAAAGCAAAGGTTAAAGCATTTCAAGTAACCAGAGAGTTTGCTGCTGACCGCTATCATGTTTACATTGATGATACGAAAGGACAGTTTGCGATTGCCACAGCCATGAACGTTGATGTGAACCCGGATATTGTGGATTTGTCTCAGGTTATCAGCTGTAAACTGGATGTCCAGCAGAAGCGCAAGGAAGAGCAATACCGGGATAAAGATGGCAATCCTCAGGATTATGTTCCTCCAAGATATAGATATTCATATGAATATGAGATTAAGCTGGCAGTATCTTCTCCTTGGTTTGATGATATGGATTTTAAGCTGAATTCTTTCGCCATTGATGAACATGAACGACAGAAGATCATGAATATGGAGAATACAGGTAATCAGATTGTTGCCGCATTAACCGGTACGCCTATGATGAATAGCGGTTATGCGCAGCCAATGGGAATGCAAAATAACGGCTACGGTCAGCCGATGGGAATGCAAAATAATGGCTATGGCCAGCCGATGAGAACGCAGACGAATGGTTACGGCCAGCCGATGGGAATGCAAAATAACGGTTATGCACAGCCGGTGAATCAGGGAATGCCTCAGCACGCAAATTATGCCGGTGCGGTAGCCGGTG
>JAQYIU010000128.1 GCA_028721415.1 Lachnospiraceae bacterium
AGGCGAGTGCTCTATCCAGCTGAGCTATGACGACATGCCCGATTTTTGGCTTATTTACAGGCTTTTTCAGCCCTTCACAAGTTCCGGATCGGACTCCGGTTATTCTATTGTTTAATGCCTTCCGGATGAATTGTATCATCCTTTGACAATGAAACGCTACCCTTTGGTGGTAAGCTATTATCATGTGTCCCTTGCTGGATTAGAACCACTGAGTCATTTTTTCTAAACTCAAAGGTCGCAGTCAAGCTCCTTCCTTAGGAGGCGAGTGCTCTATCCAGCTGAGCTACGAAGACTTAACATTTATTTAAATGTGCTATAACATTTTAAAGTAATTCTCTGATTTTGTCAACCCATCTTTTCTATCTCAAGACATGTACAAGACGCGAACGGGAAACGAACCTTACTCTAATCTTACAAACAATCTACTTCTCCTTGCAACCAGATATATCCTTTAAATCTTCTTCCGATTTCCGGTTCTCCTACGATGTCTGATTTTGCAATAGTAAATTCAATCTGGATGGAATTGCATTCGAGGGAAATGTAGTATAATTCTTCTCCGGTCATTTTGTTTTGGATTTCCTGCACGTGAATAATGTTTCCTAAAATGGAGTATTTATCGCATTCTACCGTATAGGGCATAAAATAGGAGTTGACGATTGTGAAGATATCTTCTTTTTTGGAACGGTTGCTGACCAGAGTATAGGTATCCATATCTTCAAGGGTCAGTTGTTCCATGGCATCGACGTCACCGGCTTTGGCGGCATCGATCATCTGGTTGCGAATTTCATTGCCCCGCTGTTCTTTTTTGATCTGGTATTCGTCTTTTTCAATCGGTAGGATAATGGTTCCTTCTGTAGAGATTCCTGATAATGTCATAGAATTAAATTCTTCCTGGAATATTCCGTTTTTTCTTTTGAGGTATTCTACCAGATTATTGACATGAAAAATCAGTGGGATTCCGAGATTATTTTCGTCACAGATACAAGCATAGGCTTCTTTATCGGAAACTTTTTCAAATTCCGGTTTTTCGTGATATAGATAATTGATTCCTCTTACATACGGAAAATAATGATCAATTTCTGAATATCCTGTCTCATCTTCAATTTGCACTACAGATAATCCGATTCCTTCTCCAAAGTCTTTTTCATATGTGTATACAGATTCTTTGTCGGAAATTGGATAATAATCTGTTCGATCATGATTCTTAATCACATAATCAAGCAGCTCTTTTATCTTTTTTCTTGTATTATATTTTTCAAATCCGATTGCTTTTAAATATGCTTGCATTATGTGTTACTCCTTCATATAAATTCTGCCAAATCTTCAACAGTCTGATTTATGATATATATTTAATCTTAATGATCTTCTATCTGATTATATAGTTATCTGTAATAGATTGCAAGAAAAAAGAACATAAGACCGGTGAGTCAAAGGACTTCTCTTCTTATGTTCTTTATGTTTTTTAATAATTGATCGTATTAATTTATTTTTGATATCATAGTGTTAACTTAATATGATAACTCAAAAATTATTTTTCTATATTTTCGTCTTCGTATTCCAGCGCCATATTTAAGGATATTACTTCCTCTTCTGCAAGAGCCAGATCACAGGTTCCATTTTTGATTTCTTTCATGTAAACATGACACCCTGCTCTGTTATGTATGGTATTGATCATAAATCCATCATTTGCACTGTTTAACAGCGTTAATACAAAGCTCATTGTTCCGCCGCTTAAAGAGTTCTCAATATTGAAAGCATCATATCGATACATTCCAATTTTACTGTAGCTTCTTCTTACTTTGTTGTAGATAATCGCAATCTGATCGTCGTTATCTTTTTGATTTACTTTCAGTTCGTCGATTTCCCGGAATCTTTTGTATATGGTGTATTCCAGTGATTTTCCACTTTCTCCGGTCATAAATTCCATATATCTTTTTCTTATTTTTAGATAATCCAATAAGAGAAAAAATATTGTAATCAGAAGAACTGTCATGACGACACATACGACTACCATAAACACGTCAAAATCCATGTTTAAAAATGTTAAGATTTTACTTTCCATTCTTCCCTCTCCTCTTTTGTTTTTTATTCATTTTTTATGCTCTGAATTAAATCGATCAACCTTTCTAATTCATCCTGGGAATAATATTCAATTTCAATTTTCCCCTTGTTTTTTTTGTTATTTTTTATTGTAACCTTGCTTCCCAAAATATGTTTCATTTTTTCTTCAAAGAATTCAAACATTTTTTCCTGTTCTGGATTATTTTCTTCCTCTTCTTTTTCTTTTGGTTCCAGAATTTTCTTTACTAATTTCTCAGCTTCTCTGACGCTGAGATTTTCGTCCATTATTTTTTCTGCAACCTGATACTGGACATCTCCATCTTCCAATGGAATTAAAGTTCTTCCATGACCGCTGGTAATCAGATTATCGAGTATCATTTTTTGAACTCGCTCATCCAGTTTTAAAAGACGCATGGTGTTTGTAATTGCTGTTCTGCTTTTTGATACACTGGCAGCAATTTCGTCTTGTTTTAATCCGTATTCTTCCTGAAGTTGCTGATAAGCCTGGGCTTCTTCGATCGGATTTAAATCTTCTCTCTGCAGGTTCTCGATAAGAGAAATTTTTAATATTTCCTGTTCTTCATAATTTCGTATGAGGACAGGGACTTTTTTTACACCAGCTTTTTTGCAGGCTCTCCATCTTCTCTCTCCGGCAATGATTTCATAATAATCATCTTTTTTTTGTACGATCAGTGGTTGAATCACACCGTACATTTTAATGGATTCTGCTAGTTCTTCTATTGCATCTTCATCAAATTGTTTTCTTGGCTGATTTCTATTTGGTTCTATTTGGCGTATATCTAACAGAATTTCTTCGTTTTCTTTTTTCTTTTCTGTTTTCTCAGCTTTATTTTCTTTTGTTTCTGCACTTTTCGTACTCTCTTCTTTCGGGATCAGCATATCCAGTCCTCTACCCAAACCTTTTTTGATCGCCATATTTTATCTGTTCCCTCTTTCTATTCTTATACTTTTATTCAATAAAAGTTTTCTGTCAGATTGACTAAACTTTTATATACAACGACTTGTTTTATCTTTCATTTTCTTCGTTATTAATCACTTCTTCAGCCAATAACTTATATGCCTCCGCACCACTGGATTTTTTATCATAGAGATTGATTGGCAATCCATGACTCGGGGCTTCTGCCAGTCTTACATTCCTTGGAATAATCGTTTTATAAATATTTTGACTTAAATTATCCTTTACATTCTCCACAACCTGAAGGGACAGATTCGTTCTCGCATCAAACATAGTGAAAACTACCCCTTCTATGTATAAGTCAGGATTTAAATTTTTTTGAATTAACTCAATGGTATAAATCAACTGAGATAATCCATCCAATGCATAAAACTCACATTGAATTGGCACAAGAACGGAATCAGATGCTGTCATTGCATTCACTGTTAACATTCCCAGCGCCGGAGGACAATCTAAGATAATATAATCATATTGATCTCTGATCGGTGCCAGTTTTTCTTTTAAAATGAACTGCATATTTTCTGCGGTAATCAATTCAATTTCCGCTCCTGCGAGATTTCGATTAGCCGGAATCAATGAGAGATTCTCAAAACAATCTTTAATTTCTATAATGGCATCATTGATAGAAATTTCATCTCTTAATACCTCATAAATGGTATTATCCAGGTCATTTTTTTCTAATCCCAAGCCACTGGTTGTGTTTCCCTGTGAATCCATATCAACTAACAAAACTTTTTTTCCTTGTTCTGCCAGACATGCTGAAAGATTAATGGAAGTCGTTGTTTTTCCCACTCCGCCTTTCTGATTTGCTATTGCAATCATTCTGCTCATTTCCTACAAACCTCCATCATTATATTTTACATGAATCATTATAGCACAATTCTTTTAGAAATACATTCTAATGTTTCACGTGAAACATTAGAAATTTTCTCTATTTTTTATTTTAAGAAAATCACATATAAAAACTACTCTCTTCTTCTGTTATTATGTCTATAATTTTCAAACTACTTTTTTCATATAATTTAATATCATAGTTAAATCGGAAATCTCAAAAGGATCTTCGGGCGAACTGTCATCAGCACCGCTACTTTACACACTTAAGGAAAGGATATTCTCCCAAAAGGGTAAAGGGTATCGGGTATCCTCCTACTCAGATGAAATTTTCTGTTAAACAAAAGGGACAATGTTTCACGTGAAACATTATCCCTAAGTACTTTTAATTATTTATCATATGTTTTATTAAAATTACAAATCACTAAAATTACATCTGCTCCGGACATTCGATTCCTAATAAATCAAGAGCATTTTTGATAACTTTCATTGTTATCTGTACAACTTTTAATCTTGCCATCTTCACATTTTCGTCTTCCACGTTAATCTGGCAATCATGGTAGAATTTGTTGAAATGCTGTGCTACAGATACTGCAAATCTGGCAATCATAAATGGTTCGTATTTATCTGCGGCATCTTTTACAACACCTGGGAATCTTGTGATATCTTTTAACAGATTCATTGTC
>JAQYIU010000129.1 GCA_028721415.1 Lachnospiraceae bacterium
CAAAAGAAAGCGGAAACCGTTCCAATACATGGCGCTATGACATTGCAGCGAACAAAGGCTAGAAAAGTCTTTACAGAAACGGACACGAAAGTATCCGGAATCGGAAGACTTTTCAGACCAAAGTACGCGCATGGTCATACAAATGTAATGGAACGGTTTCCGCATTGTTGCGCTTTGGGCTACGCTTCATTTATTGCGACAGCCCCTCCCTTTAAACCTAAATATTATTTGCTCTCGTTTCTTGCCTGAAGGGCCATCTTTGCCTGCAGATTTCTCTGGAACTGGTCAATTAATACCGCCAGAATGATTACAAGACCTTTGATAACCTTCTGCCAGAATTCAGATACACCACACATGGTCATACCATCGTTGATGATACCGATTACAAAAGCACCGATTACGGTTCCACCAATGGTTCCGACACCACCGGCCATGGATGTACCACCAAGTACAACGGCTGCGATGGCGTTCATTTCCCAGGAATCACCGGTATTTGGATGGGATGCTGCAATCTGTGCCATGGTAACCAGACCAATCAATGCGGAGCAGGCACCGGAGATTGCGTATACCATAATGATATTTTTCTCAACTTTGATACCGGAAAGACGAGCTGCCTTTTCGTTACCACCGATTGCCAGAATATGCCATCCGAAAGCTGTCTTTTTCAGTACAAACGCGGCAATCACTGCCAGAATCAGGAACAGAACCGCCGCGATCGGAATACCAGGGAAACTTCCTACTGCAAATATACGGCTGTCGAAAGCCATGATTCCGGTATTACCGAGAGCTTCGTTACCTTTGATATTGGAGAAAGTATCTCCGCCGGAACGAAGGTTGGCAAAACCACGACAGATGTACATGGTTCCTAACGTTACAATAAATGGTGCCAGTTTACATTTGGCAATCAGAAGACCATTGACAACACCTACCAGAATACCTACCAGAATACAGATGATTGTTATCAGTGGTACGCTGAAATATAAGGTTACTCCGGCAAACTTCAATGTGAGACCCTGCTGGATCATACCTCCGGCAAGCATTCCCACAAGACCTACTACAGAACCTACGGAAAGGTCGATACCGCCGGTAATAATAACGTAAGTCATACCGATACCGAGAATACCATACTGTGCCACATGCTTACAAACCAGCAGCAGTGAGTTTACTGTGCAGAAAGAATCTGCTTTTATAGAGAAGAATATAAATAAAATAACAAGTACAAAGAAGGTTCTTCCCTTCAAGAGTGTCATGGCAAGATTTGAATTACCTTTTTTCTTATTCATCCTGATTTCTCCTTTTCCAAAATTAATTCATATGATGACCCTTATAAGATGCCAATACCAGATTATCTTCCGTGATATCATCGCCGGTAAATTCCGCTGTCTTGATACCGTTAGAGAGAACGATAACTCTCGTCGCAATGGCAAGCATTTCCTTCAGCTCGGAACTTACACACATGATGGAAAGTCCTCTGTCCGCATACTGATTGATGATATCAAAAACCTCTGTCTTGGCACCGATATCAATACCACGGCTCGGCTCATCCATCAGCAAAATCTTAGGGTCTGTCAAAACACCTTTACCAATAACACATTTCTGCTGGTTTCCACCGGAAAGAGATAAAATCGGAAGGGATTTATCTGCTACTTTAATATGAATATCCTGAATCTGTGCATCTACACATTCATCTTCATGTTTCTTTGAAAGAACAAATCCTTTTGCATAGCACTTCAAGCTGGAAAGGGAGATATTTTTCTCAATGTCCAGGGTCTGTACCAGACCTTCGGCCTGACGATCTTCCGGAACAAGGGCAAATCCGTTGTCAATCTGCTTGGAAATATTTTTAATATCCACTTTCTTACCATCCAGATAAACCTCTCCGGTATGCTCCGGGCGAAGTCCCATCAGGCATTCAAAAATCTCTGTACGACCGGCTCCCATCAAACCGTAAATACCAAGAATCTCTCCTTTTTTAAGATCAAAGCTTACATGGTCAAGCAACCAGCCACCGCCTCTCTTTGGAAGGCAGAGATCTTTGACTTCGAGAACTTTTTCCTGTTTGTCCCAGTCAATGTCTCTTTCTTTCTTCGGATAAGACTTATTACTTCCGGTCATCTTCTGGACGATCCAAGGAACATCAATATCTTTTACAGGGGCATCGTCTACGTATTTACCATCTCGGAGAATAGTTACATGATCACCGATCTCCATGATTTCTTCCAGACGATGGGAAATATATACGATGGAAATACCCTGAGCATTCAATTCTCTCATAATCTTGAACAGAACCTGAACTTCTGACTGACTCAGAGAAGAGGTCGGTTCATCCATGATAAGAATCTTCAGGTTTTCCTGAGTCAGATTACGTGCAATTTCGATCATCTGCTGCTGACCAACACGAAGATCTCCGACTTTTGCCTCTGGATCAATTGGATATTCCAATCGTTCCAGAATTTCGATGGTTTTCTGTTTATGCATCGCGTTATCCACCACAACGCCTTTTTTGCTCTCGTTATTCATGAAAATGTTCTGGTAAACATTCAGATTCGGGAACAGAGAGAGTTCCTGATGGATAATACCGATTCCTTTTGCTCTGGCTTCCGTTGTATTTTTGAAGCTTACTTCTTCGTCTTCCAGATACATAGTACCGGAAGAAGGCTGCTCAATACCGGCAATCTGTTTCATAAGAGTCGATTTACCCGCACCATTCTCACCGATCAGAACGTTAACTTTTCCACGATACACGTTAAAATCAACGTCATCCAGGGCTTTTGTTCCAGGATACACCTTCTCCATATGCCGACATTTCATTACAATATCTTTATTTTCTGCCATATGTGAATTCTCCTCCTTTACTGCTTATCTGCCGGTTGTCTTACTTAACGATAAGAACAACAGGAGTGATTACCATATCTTTTGCAGAGCTTGCCGTAAAACAGCCAATCATATCAACAGTTGCTCCTTCAACCAGATCATCATAAACCGGTTTTACAACAAGTTCATCCACCGTCTGCAACATGGTCGTATTGATCTGCCCCCATTCGGTCTGATTTGTGAAATCCGCAAAATTAATGATTGTCTGAGCATCCCTGACGGAGGAACCTTTATACTGTCCAATCTGACAGGTAATAATTACATCTCCTTCATAACCCGGAACACTTAAAGTTACCGTTCCATAGAAAGAATCTTTGTCAACAGCTGTAACCGTTGCTCCCTCCAGTTTCACACAGTAATTATAAGCGGTAGCAGATTTTGTTTTCACACCGCCGGCTTCCTCTCCTAAAGAAGCCAGATCACCATTGGCTTTCTGTAAAACTTCGTTCACATCCACTGCTTTTCCTTCTAATTCCGGAACAACCTGTGAATCCCAGATTTCTGCCACACTGTCTCCAGGATTAAATTCCACCTGACCAGTCAATGCGCCTTCTTCTCCGATCTTAACTACTTTTACACATCCTGTAAATAATGTAGCTGCCATCACGACCGTCATTGCCGCACATACGAAACGTTTTACCATGTTTTTCTTCCTTTCTCCACAATTCTTTACTCTGATATATAAAAAGGGTGCCAACCCCTAAGCGGCACCCTTCTTACACCGGAATGATCCGGACCTAACAGATTTAAAAATAAGTTCAACTTACAACATGAACGGTATGCAAGAATTAATTTCCGCTGTAAACGAAGTTATCCAGAGAGTCAGCATTATCTGCATTGATTAACTGACATGGGAATAACTGTTTCTCTTCTAATCCTGTAGTACCTGTTGTTAAGTAGTCATTAGCCTGTTTTACTGCTTCTCTTGTGATAGCATCGATCTGCTGAAGTGCTGTAGCAAGAGCTTTACCATCTTTGATATTGTCTCTCATATCGTTGGAACCGTCAACACCGATGATATATACTTCATGGTCAAGGTTAGCGGATGCAACTGCTGCAGCTGCTCCACAAGCCATAGTATCGTTACCACAAACAATAGCTACGATATCAGGATACTGCTGTAAGATTGTTTCAGCTTTCTGCTGTCCTTCTGTCTGATCCCAGTTAGCGGACTGCTGAGCAACCATTTCCATGTTAGTCTGGTCGATAACTGCGTGGAAAGCGTCGGAACGAACGTGGCAGTTTGTATCGGATTCCAGTCCTAATAATTCAGCGTATTTGCCTTCGCCGCCTGTAACTTCTACTAAGTACTGAGCAGCTTCTGTAGCGCCCTGGTTGTTATCTGCAACGATCTGGGATACACAAAGACCTTCCTGGTTAATTTCACGGTCTACCATGAAAGTAGGGATTCCAGCATCAACTGCTTTCTGAACTGCTTCGATAGAAGCATCTGCACCAGCGTTGTCACAAACGATTGCGGAAGCGCCTTCGGAAATAGCGGTATCGAATAATTCAGCCTGTTTCTGAGCATCATCATCATGAGATACACATTTTACTGTATAGCCAAGTGCTTCACCTTCTTCTGTACATGCTGTCTGAACAGTACCGAAGTAAGGATTGGAAGTAGATGGAGTGATACAGTAGATTAACTTGTTATCTGCATTTACATTGAGAACTGCTGCTGGTGCTTCTGTTGATGCTTCAGCTGCTGCTTCTGTGTCTTCTGCTGCTGGTGCTTCGGAAGAACTTCCACAACCAACCATTGTAGCTACCATTGCTGCTGCAACGAAGCCGGCTAATACTTTTTTAAACATTTTCATTTTTCATTTCCTCCTCATTATTGAAAAATATATGTATGTTAGATACATGAAAGCTGTTAGCCCTTCCATGTTGATCTCAAAAAAGTAACCCCATAAATAATATTTAAAAAAATGTATTTTACCGTTGTTTGATTTTGATTTTACATTATCTTCTTTGTGAAATCAACATATTTATATAAACTTTTATATGATTTTTTTGTTAAAAATGCATCAAACTTTCCCGGTAATAAAGGAAATTTTAGTATTATTTTGTCAAAACCATCTGGATACTTTCTTTCCATCCGGCATATTTCTGCTGACGAACTTCTTCTGCCATAGCAGGAGTAAATTTCGTGCGGTTAAGGTCTGCAAACAGTTTATCCTGCTCATAAAATCCAAGGGCGATACCCGCTGCATAAGCAGGACCCATGGCAGATAATTCTTCTGCATCCGGAACCTGAACCGGAATATCAAGAATATCACTCTGAAACTGCATCAGATATCCGTTCTTTGTCGGTCCGCCGTCAACGCGAAGCTCCTCAACCGGAATGCCTGCATCCTCCGCCATGACATTTACCACGTCACTGATCTGATAGACAATACAGTCAAGGGCCGCTCTGGCCATCTCCGCTCTGCCAGTTGTTCTTGTGATACCGCAGATCACGGCCTTCGCTTTACTGTCCCAATATGGTGCCCCAAGACCAGTAAAAGCAGGAACCAGATAGGTGGTATCACCCGGATTCGCAGACTCTGCCAATTCCTGAGTTTCTTTTGCAGATGCGATCAATCCAAGATCCTTCTGCAGCCATGTGATCACCGCACCGGTGTAATTGATATTGCCTTCCAGAACATAGTTTACTTTTCCGCCCAGAGACCATGCCAGGGACGTAACCACACCTTTGTCACTGTAAATCGGCTTTTCACCCACATTCATCATGATGGAAGAACCGGTACCGTAAGTTGCTTTTATCATACCCGGCTTCACGCATCCCTGTCCGTACAGTGCCCCATGAGAATCTCCCATCACACCGTGGATTGGAATTGGTTCTTCCAGGTAACCGTCAAAATCAGTATAGCCATACAGAGCATCTGAATCACAGATTTCTGCCAGCATACTTCTTTTGATTCCAAAAAGAGAAATAATTTCATCATCCCAATCCAAAGTACGGACATTGAACATCTGTGTCCGGGATGCATTGGAATAATCTGTTTTAAATGCGTGATCTTCTGTCAGCTGGTAAACCAGATAACTGTCCATGGTTCCCACCGCCAGTTCATCACTGTCCGCCGCTTTCTGCGCCTCCTCCACATTTCGGAGAACCCACGCAATTTTTGCTGCGGAATAATACGGAGAAAGAGGAATACCGGAATGATCCTGAACCATGGCTCCATGACCTGCCTCCGCAATCTCCTGGCAAATGCTCTCTCCACGGGCACACTGCCATACGATTGCATTATATACAGGTCTGCCAGTCTTCTTGTTCCAACACACTGCGGTTTCTCTCTGGTTGCTGATGCCAAGACCAAGAATCTCTTCCTTGTCAATACCGGACTTTTCCACGACATTCTTCACAACCTGAACCACATTGGCCATAATCTGATCCGGATTATGTTCCACCCAGCCCTTTTCATTAATAATCTGATCATGCGCCAGATCCGTCCGGGCAATGATTCTTCCGTCACCGTCAAAAACAATACCCTTCGTACCCTGCGTACTCTGATCAATACCCAACATATATCTCTTCATAAACCATACCTTTAAATAAACGCCACGCGCCCTGATCAAATAAGCTGTTATTATAAGATGTTTGTGCGTTATGCTTTGGTTTACATACCTTGCTTCATATATAAGTCACGCGCCTTTGTACGGGCAACGCCCGGCAACGAAGCGTGCGTTATATGAAGCAAAATATGTATAAAAAGCCCAAACATCGTCTGATAATCAGCTTATTTAATCGCCTCGCGGGCTTTGGCTGCAATTCCTTCTGCGGTCATTCCGTAGTAGTCATATACTTCTTTGGAGGTTCCGGTGATAACCGGTGCATCCGGGAGTGCTACGTTAATAACTTTTTTCGGACAATTTGCTCCGACTACCTGTGCTACCATGGAGCCCAGACCACCGAATGGTGCGTGTTCTTCTGCGGTAACAACGGCTTTTGCGTTCTGTGCCGCTTTGATCACTGCTTCTGTATCAAGTGGTTTTACGCAGTACATATCCAGTACAGTTGCGCTGATGTCTTCTGCTTCGAGGATTTTTGCTGCATCGTAACATGGTTTTACCATCTCACCGCAAGCGATCAGTGCCACATCTGTACCTTCGCGAAGTACGGTTGCCTTGTCCATTTCAAATGGGCAGTTTTCTTCTGTATAGATATCTTCCACCGGATTACGTCCCACACGGATGTAAGATGGTTTTTCATCTTTCAGGAGAGCTTTGATCAAATGTGCTGTCTGAAAACGGTCACTTGGAAGGTAAACTCTCATGTTTGGAATTGCGCTCATGGCTGCAATATCCTGTGCGGAATGATGGCTCATACCAAGAGCTCCGTAACTGATTCCACCGCTGATTCCGACCAGTGTTACGTTGGTGTTGGAGTAGGCAACATCTACTTTTGCCTGCTCATAACTTCTGGTGGATACAAAACTTGCAGGGGAGAAGCAGAATGCTTTCTTTCCGCATTTTGCCAGACCAGATGAAATGCTGACCAAATTCTGCTCTGCGATACCTACTTCAATGCTATTTTCAGGAAATGCATTGAAAAATGGGGTCATGGAAGCGGAGCCACGGGAATCACTGCATAATACTACAATATCTTTATCATTTTTTACTTCTTCCATCAGGGTCTCACAAATTGCCTGACGATTTGGAATCTTATTCATTTGCTGCGTCCCTCCTCTTTAAAAGTTCAGCCAAAATCATCTGATATTCTTCTTCTGTCGGCACTTTATGATGCCATGGAGCTTTGTTCTCCATCACTTCTCCGCCGCCGTAACCCTTGATGGTGTTGGCAATAATAACAGTTGGTTTGCCTTTGCAGGCTTTGGCTGCTTCGAAAGCTTCATTAAGGGCATCAATATTGTTTCCGTCTGCCTGAATCACATTCCATCCGAAAGCAGCGAAGCGAGCTTCAAGATCATCATGTCCCATCACATCTTCTGTGTTTCCGGAAATCTGTAAACGGTTTCTGTCCACAACTGCACAGAGATTGTCAAGCTTGTACTGGCTTGCTGCCATGGCGCCTTCCCATACGGAACCTTCTGCCAGCTCGCCATCACCCATTACGGTATACACACGGTTTGTTTTGTTATCCATCTTACTTGCAAGAGCCATACCAACACAAACCGGAAGACCATGTCCCAGGGAACCGGAGTTCATCTCGATACCCGGCAGTTTGTTGTTCGGATGTCCGATATATTTGGAGCCGAATTTTGAGAAGTTTGCAATCACTTCATCAATATCCAGAAAACCTTTTGCTGCCAGAACTGCATAATAGGCTTCTACGGAATGTCCTTTACTCATAACAAACAAATCACGATTCGGATCATCCATATTCTCCGGACTGATGTTCATCTGCTTGAAATAGAGTGTTACCAAAATATCCATTACACTGAAGTCCCCGCCGATATGTCCGGCTTTTGCTTCTTTAATCATATCAAGAACATTTTTTCTGCACTCAAATGATAATGCTGTTAAATTCACTTTCCATGCCTCCTAAAATTTATTTCACCTTTTCACCACGGATAATTGCTTTTACCTTCTCTTCGATCGGGTCATATAAATCCGGTTTGATTCCAAGGTATTTACATGCTTCATATAAAACAGGAACAACATCCATATGGATACCTACACAATGGTGAATGTATGGTCCCTGTACGATCTTATCTTCCAGACGGTCAAGGTTATCAACCTCTACCCACATATAGGTACCTTTTGTATAAGGTCCGTCCACTGTTTTTGCGTTACCTAATAACATAGAGTATTCTCCGTTGTCCCCGTCAAAACGAACGAGAGAAATGTTTTCTCCATCTTTTGCCTGTGCCATGATGGAACCGGAATGATCAAATGCAACCGGTGTATCGATGGATGGTTTTTCTTTTGCAATGGAGATCGGCCATGGTCCGCAATGCTGTAAAAGTTCTGCATTGTCATTGAACGGATGGCGTACTGTCCAGTCTGCGAAGAAGGATCTTGTCTCTCCTCTTCCCGCTGCTTCTACCAATACGGAAGTGATGGTTCCGTGGATATCTGTCTCACAGGCAATCGGGAATCCCTCATCATTACAAAGAGCATTGGCTGCACATGGCATGATTCCAATTTCATCCTGCAGAGCATCCCAACACTGGATCGCACCACAGTTACATCCGTATTTCTTACCTAATTTTGTCATAGCCAGCTTCAGTGCTGCCACATTCTCAAGCTGTTCCGGTGTCACTCTTACACACATATTGTCACAGCAGTAAGTTGTAACACCTTTGATTGCTTCCGGTTCGTTTTCTTTGATTTCCTTCATGGTTCTTGTGAGTTCCGGCATTGGAATCGGAGAAATCTGAATGCCGAATTTTTCAAGTAATTCACCTTCGTTGCACATGGTGGACCAGAAATCAAATGGTCTGGTGGAAATCTGAAGCACTCTTGTGTTGCGGAATGCTTTTACTACGTTACATACTCTTAAGAAACGGTCGATTCCTTCTGCGAAACAATCATCTTCCAGATTACAGTTCTTTAAATATGTAAATGGAATACCAAATCTTCTTAACACTTTACCGGTTGCGAAAAGACCACACTGGCTGTCACGGAGACGCATACCGTTCTCATCCGGACATTCATCACGAGGTCCCCATAACAAAACAGGAACATCCAGTTTCTTAGCCAGACGGCAAACTTCATACTCTGTACCAAAGTTACAGTGTGGAACGAAAAGTCCATCTACATGAGCGTGTTTGAATTTTTTGTAGATTTTCTCCATGCCTTCATCATCATAAAGCAGACCTTCCTCGTTGATATCATCAATATCAACAAAATCTACGTTTAACTCTCTTAATCTGTTTGCTGTAAGTCCACGATACTCCACAGCTGCCGGTGCTGAAAAAATTGCTCTTCTTGTCGGTGCAAAACCAAGTACTACCTTATCCATTATTTACCTCCTTTTTTGATTCCAGAGCGAAGATCCGCAACACTGTCGCGTTCCACAAACTCTGTACATATTTGTATTTTTGTGTTTATATTTCCACCATTCTTCATCAGTTCGATGACCCGTCTGACGGCAAGCTGTCCCATTTCGTATTTAAATACTTTGATCGTTGTCAGACGAGGTGAGGAAATCTCACAAAATGGAAGATCATCAAATCCTATGACGGAAATATCTTCCGGAACCCGATAACCAAATTCCTGAAAGGCCTTGATGCAGCCCAGAGCGATCATATCATCATCCGCAAAAAAAGCGGTTGGCATCTTGGCACCTTTTTTCAGATATTCCTTCATGTCTCTGTAAGCACCGTCCATCGTCGTGCTTACGGTAAAAATATACTGGTTGTTGAGAGGAATATTATTTTTGGACAATGCTCTGCTGTATCCTGCTGAACGGGATGTAAATGCCTTGATTCGAAAACGTCCGCGAAGATATCCGATCTCACGGTGTCCCCGGTTCACCAGGTACTGTACTGCGTTCACCGCAGAATCGGCATTGTTGATGAGCACTGCATTGAGTGGGAAATTAGAACTCCAGCAGTCCAGAAGTACCATCGGAGAATTTCCATTCATATAAAGAGGAAACTCATCGTCAAGCAGCTCAGTTCCCAGCAAAATCACCGCCGAAGAAGTGTCATTCATAATCGCATTGACCTGTTCCTTGTAATCGGGATCATTGTGGTCCAGATTACACATGACCATCTCATATCCAGATGCTCTGCATTCCGACTCAACTCCCTTGAGTAATACGGAAAAGAAAGGAGAATCATCGATAATCAGACCATTTCTTTTGTATATCACAAGTTTGATTTTCGAAATCTTGTTTTCAGAAATATATCCAATCTCTTTTGCCACCTGAAAAATGGTTTCCGAAGTCTTTCGGTTCACCCCTTTTTTGTGGTTCAGTGCATTGGAAATGGTTGCTGGTGAAAATCCTGTAATTTCACTGATCTGTTTTATACTGGCTTTCATTTTCTCCCCTCCTTACTTACAAACACATTATAAAATTTTTACATTATGTTTTCAATCGCTTTTTTACGAAAATTCATATGTGATCGTAAATATGTTTATTTTATCTAGTTTTTTTCTTGTTTTTTATGCATTTTCACCATTATTTTCTTTGATTTTAATCTGTTTTCGCCCTTCGCTTTAAATTATTGATGTAAATATTTATATAAATTTTTCATCTCTCTTTTTATATGTCTGTTCGTGTATCAAAAAAATAGTCTTCTGTCAAGCAAATATCACACAAATGACCAATTGTCATATTGCGATTTTTCAGAAAATTCTGTATAATAGCATGAGATACGAAAAGATTTAGGAGGTAACCATGAACGAACAATTAGACATGGTAAAACACATGCGCCGACTTTCCGGTATTTTAATGCATCCCACTTCACTGCCAGGGGATTTCGGAATCGGCGATCTCGGACCGGAAGCATATCGTTTTGTAGATTTTTTAAAAAATGCCGGACAGCATATCTGGCAGACTCTTCCCCTGGGTCCGACCGGAGGCAATAACAGTCCTTATCAATGCTACTCTTCTTTTGCCGGTCAACCTTTACTGATCAGTCCTGAACTTTTGAAAGAAGATGGGCTTTTATCCGATGCCGATCTTGGTAATAAACCGAATTTCAAAGAAGAAACCGTAGATTATGATCTGGTTAAAGAATACAAAGAAACTTTATTCCAGAAAGCATATGAGAATTTCCAGAATCTGAGCTCTGGGAATGCTATGATGACCGAATTTGATACTTTCTGTGAAGAAACCCCATGGCTTGCTGATTATGCTATGTTCATGGCGATCAAGAAGGACAAGGGCGGAGTCCACTGGATTGAATGGGACAAAAAATACCGCAAACCGACCAAATCACAGAAGGCAGTCATCGCCAGAGAGCTGGAGGAAAGTATCCGTTATGAAATGTTCCTTCAATGGCTTTTCTTCCGTCAGTGGAAGGCTCTGAAAACCTATGCCAACGAGCAGGGCATTCTGTTAATCGGTGATATTCCGATTTTTGTATCCGGAGACAGTGCGGATGTGTGGGCAGAACCTCGTCTTTTCCAGCTGGATAAAGACGGTTTTCCAACCGTTGTCGCAGGAGTTCCACCGGATTATTTCAGTGCTACCGGCCAGTTGTGGGGCAATCCTCTTTATGACTGGAAATATCACAAAAAAACCGATTTCGAATGGTGGATGAAACGAATCGAAGCCCAGCTTACCATGAGCGATATCGTTCGTATCGATCATTTCCGCGGACTGGAAAGTTACTGGGAGATTCCTGCCGATGCCGAAACCGCACTGGAAGGTAAATGGGTCGACGGACCAAAAGATGCCTTCTTTGAGCGAATTGAAGAAGTATTCGGAACCGATCTGCCGATTATTGCAGAAGATCTCGGTATCATCACAGATGACGTTCGTGAACTGCGAGACCGCTTCAACCTTCCAGGTATGAAGATTCTTCAGTTTGCTTTCGAAGATTACGACAGCGTATATCTTCCTTATAATCAGCCTTATAATTGCATATGCTATACAGGCACTCACGATAATGATACTTCCACAGGATGGTACGAACATGCCTCCGAAGAAGCCAGAGATAAAGTGAGACGCTACATGAATACAGATGCATCACAGATCAGCTGGGATTTCATCCGCACCTGTTTTGGCTCCCCGGCCAAAATTGCCATCGTTCCTGTTCAGGATCTTCTCTGTCAGGGCAGTGAGTACCGTATGAATGTTCCTGGTGTTGCTGAGGGCAACTGGGCATATCGTGTGAAAAAAGGACTTCTTACGGAGGATATCGCCAGACGCCTTTACGACATCACAAAGCTCTATGGAAGATAAATGGAGGCTACTATGAACTTTCGAGCATTTCGTATTTTAATCTATCTCATATATTTCCTAATTGCCACGACACCAGAGCGAAGCCGCCTGAAAGAGCTGGCAAAAACAGATCCGGAAAAAGCTTCAGAGATTGCCCACAAACAGGTGAAAAAAGCCTTTCACCGGGTTCTCTCCGTCGCCGGTGTTAAGATTGAAACAGACGGATTGGAAAACATACCAAACGAACCGGTTTTATTTGTCGGAAATCACAACAGCTACTTTGATATCCTCGTCACAGAGGAAACCGTTCCTTCGGGTACCGGTTTTGTTTCCAAGGACAGCCTGAAAAAAATCCCTGGTCTGGCACCGTGGATGGAACTGATTCACTGCCTTTTTCTGAATCGTGAAAATGTCAGAGAAGGCTTAAAAATGATCATGACCGGAGCAGACTATTTAAAAAGCGGATTTTCCATGTGCATTTTCCCGGAAGGCACCCGCAGCAAAGATGGTACATTGGGCGAATTTAAAGGCGGCAGCCTGAAAATGGCTCAAAAGGCGAACGTACCGATCGTTCCCGTTGCCATCACCGGCACCCATGCTATTTTCGAGGGCAATGAAGGTCTCCGCATCACGCCTCAAACCGTTCATATTTCTTTTGGAACCCCTTTCAAAATATCGGATTTACCAAAAGAAAAGAAAAAATTTGCCGCAGAATACACCAAGGCTGCTATCCAGGAAATGCTGGACAACGAAAAATAATACGGATTTTCAAATTACACTTTTCAATGTGTTAAAAAAATGTTAGAATACTTATTTGTAGTGATTTAGAGACAATTCACAGCAGGTATAGCAAACATACTTGAATTTACACAATTAGGAGGATGCATTATGAATCCATGGATTATCACCGCCATTATTTTAGTGATCGGCATTGCCATCCTGGCCTTCCTTTATTTCAAGGGTTCCAAACTGCAGAAGCAGCAGGAAGAACAGAAGAGCAAATTATTAGAATCTGCTCAGCAGGCCACTTTACTGGTCATCGACAAGAAACGGTTGCCTTTAAAAGATTCCGGTTTACCACAGATTGTTCTTGATCAGACTCCAAAGAGAGCGCAGAGAGCAAAAGTTCCTGTGGTAAAAGCCAAGATTGGCCCAAGAGTCATGACTCTCATTGCCGATGAAGATGTGTATGATCTGATTCCTGTAAAGGCTGAAATCAAAGCTATGATCAGCGGAATTTATATTACAAGTATTAATAATTTCCGTAAAGCACCGGTTCCGAAGCCGGAGAAAAAGGGATTCATGGCTAAGCTTCGTAAGAATGCCAGCGATGCACAGGCAAATATTGATTCTGCAAAGGCAGAAAAAGAAAAGAAAAAATCGAAGAAGAAATAAAAAAGAAGCGGTTCCTTTCATGGGAACACGCTCTTTTTTTGTGTGAAAAACAGACGCCGACAGGGGAAGAGTTGTTTTATTCACCTATGATAGAGTTTGCCTTGACTGTCAGGTGATAGTCGGACATGAGCATTCCGTTCATGTAGAGGGAATAGATCAGGGTGAGTTTTAAACTGTCTTTTTCACAGTGGAACTGGATTTTTTTGGTATCTGATACCAGTTCCATCGGTCCAACCGGGGATTGATAAAAGCATTTTTCTGATTGGCCTTCCCGGAAGAGCAACTGGGAGTTTCCCGGTCCTGTCTTTTTCAGTTCCACATGATCGTGGTCAATGGTGAGCCGGTTTTTCCAGATTTGTCTTTCTTCCGTATATTCTGAATAAAACAGATAATGTTTGCCACCTTTTAAATAATAGTCAGCGGTCGTCACGATTTCTGAGGTGTCTTTTTCTCCAAAACCAGATTGCTCTCCTTTTATCACTAAATGTACTTTCTTTGTCATAGGATTCTACCCATCATAACGTACCATTGCAAGATCGATCAGTTTCTGAATCAGAATCTTTTTATCCAGACCTTTTGCTTCCCAGAGCATCGGATACATGCTGATTGCAGTAAATCCCGGCAGGGTATTGATTTCATTAAAGACCACTTCGTTCGTATCTTTTGTCAGGAAAAAGTCTACGCGGGATAATCCATATCCGTCCAGTGCTTTGAAGATTGCCTTTGCATTTTCACGGATTTCTTCTTCTTTTCCTTCCGGCAATACCGGTCCTACCACGGTTTTAGATTCCGCATTATTGTATTTGGCTTCATAACTGTAAAATTCATCAGCTGCCAGAACTTCTCCGACGCCGGAGGCCTGCACATCCGTTCCTCCTAAAACAGCACATTCCAATTCTCTTCCTACAATGGTTTCTTCTACAAGAATCTTTGTATCATGCTGTGCAGCCAGCTCCAGTGCAGCCACCAGTTCTTCCCGGTCAGATGCCTTGCTGACTCCCTGGGAAGAACCTGCTTTGGAAGGTTTTACAAACACTGGGTAAGGAATCTCTGCTTCCACTCTCCGGACAATGGCATCCATATCGCCGATTTCGGAGCGGCGCACTCCTACAAATTTCGCCTGGCGGATTCCGATGGAATCCACAATGACTTTTGTATAGAATTTATCCATTGAGCAGGCAGAAGCCAGAACACCACATCCCACATATGGGATATGTGCCAGTTCCAGAAGTCCCTGAAGGGTTCCGTCCTCTCCGTTCATCCCATGAAGAACTGGGAAAACCACATCGATATCTATCGTATCCACCTTACCATCACGAACCAGCAACAGTTCTCTTTTGTCTGTATCCGGAGAAATGTAGGCACTGATATGACTCTTCACCCAGGAACCATCTTTCACACGATCGAGAGAATCCACCAGTTTCCACTGTCCATCCTTTGTGATGCCAACCATCACAATATTATATTTATCTGTATCAATATTTTCTATCACAGTTGCAGCAGAAACCAGCGATACGTCATGTTCCGATGATCTGCCGCCCATAATTACTACAATATTTTTATCTGCCATTTTTATCATTCCTTTCAATATGCAATTGCAAACCAAAATCAAGTTGTAGATTTTATTGTATCGGAAATGAAGAAGAATTTCAACTCCCACTGAGAAAGATTAATGTTTTACTCGCCACCTATAGTGGGAATCTTATCCTACTGAGATAAACCCGTTTGTTCCAAACAAAAAAAGTCACCAGAGATATAAGTTCATAACGTTTAAAGAACGAAACAAAATCCCGCAAAGTACTTCAAATGATGTGAACTATATTCTGGCGACCTTTTTACAGGGAGTGATAAAATCTATTTTAGAGAGGTACCTCATCCTCATAAACATCAATGCACTCTCCATCTTCCTCAGAATCTTCCTGAGAGTTTAAATAATCTTCATAAGACCAATATGCTACTGCTTCAGCTTTTCTAACAGATAATACCGTAACTCCAGCGATCAGACCAAATACCATTGCCGCTACTGCCACTGACATAGCAAAACGGTTCCATAATGATTTTGCAAACATTTCTCCACCTTCTTTTGATAAAAATAAGATTAAAAAAGTTATCTTAATATTATCATATTGTTCCTTATGGTGTCAACAAGTCAATTCTGTAATGATAGTATTATTCCTGTTGAAAACGTAATGATTACCCCATTTTTTTCCGTAACATTGCCGGATTTGTGGCACAGGCCAAAGCAGTGTCCGCTGATATTTTATTTTCTTTATATAATTTGAGAATACAGGTATCCATGGAAAACATATTTTCTGCCACCGAGGAATAAATAATTCCGTCAATCTGATGCACTTTGTTATCCCGAATCATGTTTTTGATTGCCGGACTCACCGTCATCAGCTCAAACCCCGGAACCTGAGTTCCATCGATTCCCGGAATCAG
>JAQYIU010000130.1 GCA_028721415.1 Lachnospiraceae bacterium
ATTGGAAGAAAATTAACCGCTCACGCTTTAAGACACACCCATGTATCTCTTCTGGCAGAGCAGGGAATTGATTTTGAGACGATAGCGAGAAGGGTTGGCCATGATGGCAGCAAAGTCACTCGCGAAATATATTTCCATGTGACAAAGAAATTAAAAGAACGGGATGACTCCACGATTGCTTCCATTCACATTTTGTAGCCACTGCCCCTTTTCTGCCCCTTGTATCAAATATGGCTTACTTATAAACACAATAGAGCGCATAAATAAGCCATATTTGCAAAAATTGTACAATACCGGTTCTGGGCATTTTTTTATTGTATAAATTTGATGATTTATCTTTTTACTGACACTGCTTTTGAATATTTACTTGTCACAGTTTTATTTGTGTACTTTTTCTTTCTTGCATTATAAGTGTAATTCTTATAATATGCTTTGATCTTATAGGTATATTTCTTTCCCTTTTTTACTTTTTTATCTTTGAAGGAAGTAGAGGATATCGTTTTTATTAATTTAAAGGAACCGGTCCCTTCCTTACGATATACCTTGTAGCCTGTTGCAAGGCTGTTCTTTTTCCATTTGATTGTATTATATGATTTATTCTTCTTTGCCTTTACTCCGGTTACTTTTGAGATTGATCCTGTTAATTTTATGCTTCTTGTGACAGTTCCATTTCCCTCACAATTCTCTCCACCGGAAATGACATATGGAACTACTTTATATGTATAATTGGTTCCTTTTTTCACTCCCGTATCTTTCCAACTCAGCGTAGAACCGGAAGGAATTGTTGTTACCAAATGATAAGCTCCTCCATTGGCAGCGCGGAAAATATTGTACCCATTTGCTGCACCGCTTACGCTCCATCTTACCTGTATGGATTTTTCTGATATCTTTTTCACATTTGCATTGCTTGTCGCAGGAAGCTTTGTCGCTGTTACTTTATATCCCGCAGCATCTTCCTGATTATATAATTCATTATAGACCTTATCCTTTCGGAATGCCATCACTCCATAATAATAGGTCTGGCCTTCGGACGGACCGTAATAATGGGTATAGGAAGTGGTATTTCCGGAATAAATTGTTGTGATCGGATTCCACGTTCCATTTTCACTGGTCTTGTAAAATAACTGATATCCATCTGCGTAATTCGACTTGCTCCAGGTAAGGTCTACTCTTCTGGAGCCTCTGTAAACGGCCCCAGTAATCTCATTTGGTGTAGGGAATTCGACAATGTCTCCTTTCATCCTGTAATAGCCATTATCTTGTTGTAAATATGCTACCCTGATATAGTATACCCCTGGTTTATCGAATATCATAGGTCCTGACTGATTTATCGTACCTACAACTTTCCCACTAGAATCACAGATAAAGATGACTTGTTTATTCGTATACAACTCAAAATTGATATAAGATTTCGTTGTCAGGACAAACTTATACCAATCGACATCATCAAAAGTGCTATACGCATTCCCCTCTACATAAACTCCCGAATCCAAAGGAATTGCTGTCCCCATTGTATCGTTTGGTTCCTTATCATGGTCAGGTGTTTCCTTAAAATTTGCAGATATCTGATAACTTCCATTTCCCGTTACTTTCACATAATACGTCCCTGCTTTTAAATCAACAGAAACATTCGTTCCTGATTTAATCACACTGCTATATGAGTTGTCACGATATAGAGAAAGATTTACAGTACCGTCAATTATTGTCAAACCCACGCGTACCTGACCGTTTGCCGGAGTTTCAAAATAATAAGTTTTTTCCGTAGTATTACTGACTGTCCCATTAATACACGTACCATCCACGTTCAACTTTGTGCCGGATTCTCCATGTACCACTCTGATTGGCATCATGCTGATAAATAGCATCATCATAAAAGTGAACCCTAGCATTTGTATCTGTTTGCTTTTTACCAAATTCATATTTTTCCTCCTTCTACTTATACGTAATTTACAATTTAATTTTATCATAAACACCATCGTTTTATAAGACTTTTATAAGGTACTCTCCGATTTTTTGTCGTTTCCGCAAAAGAAAAGAACGCTGCCACTCAGATTTCGAGTTGACAGCGCTCTCATTTATTCTTCCGGACTCACATAGCGTTTCATCCAGTCTATCATCTGTTCATAAGCACCTCTTTGCAAAGTATAATATGTCCACTTTCCATTTTTTCTGGCTTGAACCACACCTGCATTGAGCAGAATCTTCATGTGATGGGAAAGGGTGGATTGTCCGAAATCCATCTCGTCCAGCAGTTCGCTGGCATTGTAATCTCTCTCACGTAATAACTCTAGTATCTTCAGACGATTCTCATCTGACATCGCCTTAAATACCCTGGCCTGGACAATGTATTTCTTACTCATAATCATATCCTCCTTTGCATTTGATCTTGGACGCAGGATTTGCGTTTCACAAATATCCGCTAAGGTCAGATTTCCCAAATACCCTCTCTGTTCTCTGTTCCCTGCAGCTCAATCTTCTCCTCGGAATCTTTGATCTGCAGCTCCGGATTCTTCACAATTACTTTCGTGAATGCCGGGACAGACTTGGTCACGAAAGCACCACCGGCAACGATGACGCCCTCTCCGATGATGGTCTCTCCACCCAGAATCGTTGCTCCGGAATAAACCGTAACGTGATTGCCGATGGTAGGGTGTCTCTTCTTTCCTTTCAGTTTCTGTCCGCTTCTTGTGGACAGTGCACCGAGGGTCACACCCTGATACAGCTTCACGTAATCACCGATCTCCGTGGTCTCACCAATTACCACACCGGTTCCGTGGTCAATAAAGAAGTATTCGCCGATGGTTGCTCCGGAGTTGATATCTATTCCTGTCCGGCTATGGGCATATTCAGTCATGATACGAGGCAGGAAAGGGACATCCTGCACGTAAAATTCATGGGCAATGCGGTATACAAAAATCGCAAATAAACCTGGATAAGAAAAGACAACTTCCTCTCTGCTCTTTGCTGCCGGGTCTCCATCAAATCCGGCCTGAACGTCTTTCATCAGCATCTCCTGAATATGTGGCAGACGACGAATAAATTCGGCACAGATTTTCTGTGCTTTTTCTTCAATTTCATCCAGAGTATACTTGTCATAATCGCGGTAATATAAGGCTGCAATTACTTCTTTTTTCAAATCACTGTAGATGTGAGTGAGGCAGTCTCCAATAAAATAATCCGGTGAAATCAGTGTGATATTTTCATCTCCGAAAAATCCCGGAAACATCACTCTTCTAAGATCTTTTAACACCCGAATAATCACGCTTCGATCCGGGAGATGCCTCTCTCCCTTTGATACTATAAAATCCATGGAATGGCAGCTTTCTGTCATCTTGGCAGAAGCTTCCAGAATAAGCTCTTTTATCGTTTCTTTCATTGCATTAAAATCTCCTGTTATTTTTAATATAATATTCCTATGACTCCATTTTAGTTTCTGATTACAATATCGGTTTTCTTCCAAAATCATACCTTTAGGGTAGATTATAGCAAACAACTTTTAAAAATACAATCCTCGAATGGGGCAGTTCCCGGTTAAAGTGAAATCAGCTGCCGATTTTTCCATTTGCCACTCCGACACCGGATTACAAAGAAAATAGCACGAACATACCAGTCAAGAACCATCACAATCCAGGTTCCAAAGACCCCCATTCCCATATACTTTCCAAGAAGAAATGCAAATATGATTCGGAATACCCACATATATATCACACCTACCACCATAGTGTATTTGCCATCATTTTTTCTATCACACTCTTTTCCATATATGTTTTAGACCAATCTTTCTGATTGAGAAAAGACAGTCAAAAAAGCAGAAACATGGACATATTGTTCTTTCACAAAAATGACCATGTTCTGCTTTTAAAAAGGCAAAGCCTGAAAATACTTCTGATACGTACTCTTCTCTTTGGATTGAACCAGTACGGGTTATTTAAGATACGATGTATTAGAATCCGCCGCCAGTCACGTCCAGTTTCTCATCATCACTGGTCGCTGTACCGTTGGATCCACACCAGTTGCAGACCACTTTGTCAGAGCCATCATAGCAGCTTACTTTGCCGCAATTTCCACAGACGAAACATTTCTTTGCGCCGCAATAAGGGCATCCCGGATATTCTTCATCCGTATAAAAACTGCCAGAAAAATTCGTCTTGTCGAAACCTTCTTTTTGAGCGGTTTCTTCTTTTATTTTAAAAGCCCATGTACGAACCCAGTCATTTTCTCTTTTTTCAATGCGGATTCCATACATTTTATCATCTGAACATTTGGCCAATATTACACTTGCTTCTTTTTTCATGAAATTTTTCCTCCTCCCACTCATCGATATACCATGGCAATGGAAATGTCATCTCCGCTGCCTTCTCTGGTTCTCTTTTCAAAATTCTTCTGCAGACTTTTTTCTGTTCTCTCCTTATCTTTAAACATCTGAGAGAGCAGTCCATGATACTTTAGAAAATCTTCTTCGCTGGCAAAGGATTTGAACAAGCCATCGGTGGAGACAAATAATGCGGTCGGATCCTCCTCGGTATACCAATGCTCAAAATAATGAATGGCATCGGTATTACAGAGCGAAGATGTATAATTGGCATGTGAATTTTTATCCTCGATGGGAATGAACAGTTTGCCATCTCCGTCCAGCACAACAAAACCGCCATCACCAAGAACCATACCGTAAGAAAATCCATCGGCAATCACGGCAGCAAGAACTGTACTTCCGTAAATGACTGCCGTCCGTAATTTTTTCCCGAAAGATTCCATTTTTTGATTTTCTTCCTCTGTCAGAGGATTCTCGAGATGATATTCCTCTACTGCTTCCCGCCATTTCATCAGAATCTGTTTTTCCATCTGCTGCAGTATAAAATCCGGGTGTTTCAGAAACTGTTCCCTGAAATCGGTGCGGCTCATGTAGTTTTTTAATAATCCTGTTGTAATCTTCACCGCAATTCTGGAGCCCACATCACTTCGAAAATGCTTTGCACTTCCATGCCCGTCCGCAACCACGGCAATCCCAAAAGTATCCGTGACGCAGATTCCGGAGCTATCCTGGCACACAATACCTTTCCTTATGTGGCTGTCTCCGATTACCGTGGAATGGATTCCCTGAAACATTCTACCATCCCTCATCAAATTCCATATCCATGTCGGCAAGATCTTCGAGATCTTCCACACCCATGATATCCTGTTTTATTTCCTGTACCGCCTCAATCATCTGCTCTTTTTTGGCTCCTGCCACATCAGCAAGTTCCCTCTCGCCTCTCGCATCTGTAAGGGTCATACTGGTACTTCCAATCTTGGAGGAAGTGACAGCAATCTCTCTTACCAGTTTTCGAAGCATGTCTGCACCGCAGGCCTGAAGTACCAGTTCTTCATCATCGGTAAATTCATGAAGAACTTCCATATCCACGTTGGAACCAATGGCAAGGGCAATCTTAAGGCCATATTTGAACCAGCGATTGCGCTTTAACATTTCCAGACCTTTTTTGTAATTATCTGTCGGATACCCGTCTGTCATCAGGAAAATAACCGGGGCATAGGACAAAGATGGAGCCCGAAGGAAGGAATTTCTGGACAACTTCATGGAGAGTTCCTCACATGCTTCTCCAAGATCGGTCACTCCATCGGCTGTCAGATTCTGCCATGTCTGATATTCTTCAATGAGAACCGGCTCCGGTGTAATCCACTCGCAACCGGAGGAAAAAGACATCACCGCAATCTTCACATCAGTTCCGGCCTCTCCCACTCCGATCAGTTCCGGCAAAATGTCTCCCATTACTTTATTCAGAGATTCCAGTTTGGATCCCTCCATACTTTTTGAGGTATCCACCAGAAAGAAAATCACCATACTTTTTTTCGCCGGAGGCATGGTTTCCAATGGATCAATCGCATCAATACTTTGTTCCTGATATTTACTGCTCATATTCGTCAACCTCACTTTCTTCGGTCTGCTGTATCAGTCTGAGGCTCCATTCCTCTCCGGATTCGAAGCGAAGCATCATTCCATTCCAGATTGGTATCCCCTGTCCGTTTCCGATTTCTTTGATAGAACCGTTCGGATACAGGCCTCGCCAGATGCCCTGACTGATATTTTTTATTCCGTACAGCCCCTTTCGCTGTCTGTTTTCCACGATCAGAGCTGTCACTTTATCTTTATTAAAAGGATCTCTTCCAGTCTGACATTCATAGAGTTTTTCTCCCTCTGCCAGCAGAATCCGATCCATTCCGTTACTTAACGGATAATATACTTTTCCACATTTCGGACAGGCAAATGTACCGTTATCCTGACGCACCAATTTGTAGGAAAATCCATGAAAACCGCATCCGCAGTTTCTGTAATCCATTGCCATTCGCACCAGCACCTGTTTCCAGTCCACCTCTGTTGGACGAAGCTCACAGAGGATTCCCCCATCCAGAAAGGCGCGCTGGAACATTTTCCTCAAAATGTCCGGGTATTCTTTCCAATAACGAATCAGTTTATCCTGAATCCCTTTCACCGGTGTATTGTCATTCTCCCCGATATCCATACAGAACTTTCCCTGTCTTGCACGGAATTGTTCTTTTTCCAGAGGAGAGAGAAAACATCGGTTAACCATCTTTTTCCCCTCAAAAGGAGATCCTGTATGAAAGAAATATTCAAACAGAAAAACAGCCATAAAATAATAGTCTGTCTCTACTGTAAAGCTTTGTTCCGTAAGATTCTTCTCCATCTCCGGTAATTCCAACAGTTCAGGAGCAAGAAATTCAGAGATATCTACCGAAATCGGGATATCTTTTGCATCTTCTTGTTCTTCTGTTTTCGGTTCAGTCTCTCCGGGAGAAACGTTTCGGAACCCTTCTCCTTTATAAATCATTTTTCCGGTCTTAAGGGAAAAACGAAAGGACTCCGGTGTATCAGAGCAATATACCTTGCCTTCTCTGTGCATTTTCTCAAAATATTCCACAAACTGAAATGCCCCTTCGATCATCGCTTCCATGGAAGAAAAATAAGCCGTTTTCCGAACGCTTCTGCCTGTCTCCGGATCCGTTCGAAGGCAGGTTTCCTCGCAGATATCCCGGAGCGAAACCAGTTCATTTTCATTCATATTCACCATAGTACCGCCTTATAAAAGAATACTTGCTTTGATATTATCTCCGAAATCAATCTCCAGCCCTTTCCAGATTGGAACACCTTTGCCCGGACCTACTTCCCTGACAGACTGATCCGGGAATAATGCTTTCCAGGTCTTATCTGACATATTTTTGATACCAAACAAGCCCTTTTTCAAACGGTTTTCGATAACCATTCCTGTGACGGTATCAAAATCATCATTATTTTTGTCTGTCAGACAACGATAAAGTTTTGCTCCGAGATTGAGCGGAACCTCGTAATCTTTCACGCCCATGGTATATATGGTACTTCCACATTTTCTGCAGACCAGCGTGTGGTTACCCTGATCCTCAAAAGAGGATGAAAAAGCGGTTTTTCCACAGCTGCAGTGGATGATATCCAGCTTCAGCTGAATGAGCATCTGAATCCAGTTTTTCTCAATGATTCTGGCATTCGGTTCCTGAATTCCGTACGTAAAGGACATGGTAAATGCCTTTCGAATAAAGTCCGGATAAATCTGCCAGAGCTTGATCACATTATCGTGAACCCCATTAACCGGGCGGTTCGATGCATTGTTCGGATCATAGATGAAGACCGGATCCTTTCCATAATGAATCAGGTCATTTTCCTCCGTCATAACCACACATTGAAGTACTTTGCTTCCTTCTAACGGATCACCGCGGAAGAAAAGTTTAAATAATACCACCGCCAGGGAATATCGGTCAGTCAGGACTCCCGGCTTTGCCACTCCTCGAACCACTTCCGGTGCCATGAATCCCGGCATTCCTCCGATACCGAAGTTCTCACCATCCGCTGCCACATTATCACAATCGCAGACCAGCACATCTCCCGTTTTGGTATCAATAAAGAAACCTCCATCATTGAGATCCTGATAACTCTTACCTGCCAGATGCAGGGCACGGAATGCCTTTACGATATTGATGGCAGCCGTAATCATCACATCCAGCGACGCAAATTTCACCTTTCTCTTTCTGGCCGGCTGCCCTTTTCGAAGCGGCTTCTCCCAGCAATAACCATTATAGATATCAGTAAAGGAGTCATAGCCTGACGGGGCCAGACGCATGAGATATCCAAACGCTCCGTTTGGTTTCTGTTTCGTCAGATACAATGGCCAGATGAACTGCTGCCCGCCTTCCGGCGCACCATCTTCAATATTTCTTCTAAGATTATCCCGAAATGCCTCCGGATTTTTGATCCGGCTGATAAAGTACCATTTTAGGGCATATTCTCTTCCGTTATAGCGAACCAGATACACGATTCCCTGACCACCACGGCCAAGTTCTCTGGATACCACCGCTTCACCTCCGGCTTCCACCGGAATGCGCTCACCTATTTTTAATTCTCTCATTATATTATCCTACCATCCTTCGTCATAGTTCACAGCATCTAAATCCACTGCTTCTCCGAGAATATCTCTGGTACCGGTACGAATCTCCTCCACCAGCACCTGCTGTTTTGCCTTCGCGATCACTTCTTCTCCCGGCTGGATACCGCTGTTATCCACCAGGGCAAGGCTCCTGCTTCCAATCTGGGAAGAAGTCACCGCCAGAAGTTTAATCAGCTCCCGGAGCTGATCCGCATTTTTGGCCTGCACTGCCAGTTCATCATTACCGGTAAATGCACGAAGCACTTCCATATTCACCTTGGATCCGATTCCCAGGGCAATCTTTAATCCATGCTGGAACCATTTGTTCTGTTTCAGCGTTTCCAGCCCTTTCTGCCAGTCATCATTCGGAGATCCGTCAGATAAGAGGAAGATCACCGGTGCAAAAGAAAGGGACGGGGAATTTAAAAATGTACTGCGGGAAAGTTTTCTGGACAATTCCATAAACGCATCTCCCATAAAGGTAAGCCCTTCTGCTTCCAATCTGTTCCAATATTGGTATTCTTCTATCCGAACCGGTTCCGGTGTCACCCATTCCACATTGGTGGAAAACTTCATAATCGCAATTTTTACATCTGTTGATGCCTCTCCTACTCCGATCAGAGATGGCAGTAATTCTTCCATTGTTCCATTGAGAGAACCTATCTTCGTTCCTTTCATACTGCCGGAAACATCAATCAGGAAAAAAATCGTCATACTTTTCTTTGCCGGCTCCATGGTATCCAGGAAATCATCTTCCATGGCATCTGCTTGCTCCGTCACCTCGGAAAGCACCAGACTCTTACTCATACGATTCTTTTTTAAAAGGAGCTCATCATCGTCAAATTCATTGAGATCCACCCACTTTGGCATATCTATCCCTCCTGATTATCATATTCATCCGGGATGCTTCTACACATCCTCGCAACAGGCAGACTACCCCCTGTCATTTTTCTACTCTGTTTCTTATTATAACATCATATAATTAATTTACCAAATCCTTTTCCGAGGGGTTGCTTATACATTTCGTGACTACAAAATATTTTTTAATATAATTTTCAAGAAATTTCCTGTAATATTTTGTGGTGGAATACAAATACTATCACAGGAATTCTCTTTGAGAGTGGTATTCAAAAAACGTAGACGCAGCGGGCTGCATTGCGACTTTTAGAATGCTGCTATCAGAAAAACAGGCGAGTTTATTTGATCGATTTATTTAAAATACGATGTACAAAAACAATAAGGAGGTAAAATCATGTCTCAAATGGAAACCTGTGAATTATTAAAGAAATGTACTTCCGGAATCAAAATGGCCATTGATGCCATCGATGAAGTGCTGCCCAATGTAAAAAACCCTGCTCTGAAAAATAAATTAATTACTTCAAAAAAGGAGCACAAAAAACTGGAAGAGGAAACTGTGAATCTGCTGAAGCAATATCGTCAGGAAGAACAAGCGCCCGGGATGATGGCGAAAGGAATGGCATGGATGAAAACCAACCTTCAAATGTCCGTAAATCCTGGTGATGATACCATCGCCAATCTGATGAGCAGTGGCTGTGATATGGGCATCCGAACCCTTTACAAAGCACTGAATGATAACACGGAAGCCAGTGAAGGGGCAAAGGCTCTGGTGAAAAAAGTAATTAAAGCTGAAGAGAATCTCGGTAAAGAAATGCAGGGGTATTTATAGAAGAAAGGTCAAGAAGAGAGTAACAAAACAGACGCCGACGAAACCGATCATGGCAGTTCTCTCGCCGACACCTCCCCACCGACTCCCAGCCGGGATATGGAGTTTTCTTCGCCGACTGTGAGCACGGACAATACACAGGATCAATAGAAAGACATGCATAAAATAAAGCAAGGGTATGATTTCATGCATGTCTTGACAAAAAGGCACGGAACTGGTTTCCGGGCCATACCATATATTGTCCGGGTGAGGTGGAGGCGAAAAAACTCCATATCCGCCCGGTCGGCGTCTGTCCCCACCTTCTGTCCCCGATGTCTTTCAACTTACAGATCGCAGTTATTCACAGTTCTCGGGAACGGAATGACATCTCTGATATTCGTCATTCCTGTAACATACATAATAAACCGTTCAAATCCAAGTCCAAAGCCGGAATGGCGAGTAGAACCATACTTTCTAAGATCCAGATAGAACTGATAGCTTTCCTCGGAAAGGCCAAGTTCCCGGATACGATTCAATAAAATATCATAATCATCTTCTCTCTGGCTGCCACCGATGATCTCCCCGATTCCCGGAACCAGACAATCCATGGCTGCCACGGTTTTTCCGTCCTCATTTAACTTCATATAGAAAGCCTTGATTTCCTTCGGATAATCCGTCACAAAAACCGGCCGTTTAAATACCTTTTCGGTAAGATATCTCTCGTGTTCTGTCTGGAGATCCACACCCCAGGATACTTTATATTCAAATTGATCGTTATGTTCTTCGAGAATCTGAATGGCTTCTGTATAGGTCACATGTCCAAATTCTGAATGAAGCACATTTTCCAGTCGCTCGGTCAATCCTTTATCGATAAACTGATTGAAGAAACGCATCTCTTCCGGTGCGTGATCAAAAAGATACTTGATCACATATTTGAGCATATCTTCTGCTACCTGCATATCGTCCTTCAGATCTGCAAAAGCCATCTCCGGTTCAATCATCCAGAACTCAGCAGCATGTCTTGTGGTATTGGAATTTTCCGCCCGGAACGTCGGTCCGAATGTATAGATATTTCGAAATGCCTGGGCAAAGGTTTCCCCGTTCAACTGACCACTCACTGTCAGATTGGTTGGTTTTCCAAAAAAGTCCTGACTGAAATCTGCGGCTCCCTCCTCCGTTTTTGGCACTTCATCAAGAGGTAATGTGGTTACCTGAAACATTTCTCCGGCACCTTCACAGTCACTGGCGGTAATGAGTGGAGTATTTACATAAACAAATCCTCTCTCCTG
Organism: Lachnospiraceae bacterium; assembly: GCA_028721415.1. Classification (GTDB taxonomy): domain Bacteria; phylum Bacillota; class Clostridia; order Lachnospirales; family Lachnospiraceae; genus Anaerobutyricum. The sequence continues at coordinate 11,421 of JAQYIU010000130.1, forward strand.
GAAAAATTGATGAATGGCAAAAGCTGCCATGGAACGAATCCGAAAAACTGCCTGAAAGGTATTGGTTCTTGGACGAAGATGGGAGATTGTTCTTAAATATTCCAGGCTATGTCGTTTTTTCTGCAAAGGATAATCCGGTGCAGATGCTCCTTCTATGGCAACAGATGTCGCCTGAATTTCAAATGGCTGCTTTGCCTCCGGAGTTGCCACAAGGGTCCCTTTGACAATAATCGCAGCTCCCACATTCAACTTGGAAATCTGAGCAAAATTATCCATGGATTCATCATAGACAATCTGCAGCGTTTCAAAAAATGTACCGTCGTGAAGCACGATAAATCCAAACTTTTTTGAACCTCGGACACTTCGCACCCATCCACCAACGGTAATCTCCTTCTCTAAATACTCCCCCTGATTCTGATATATTTCACGAATTGTAATCATAGTTTCTCCTCCAAAATTAAAGATACGCAAAATTTGGTACCATCTGTTCCTATTATTTATCCTCAGCTAATCCGGTTAACACAGCCATTTTTTCTTTACACAGATAATTGAATGCAAACACTGCTCTTCCTACTCCAATTACCGCAACTACCGTTCCGATTCCAATTCCTACCAGAAAATGTCCTGATACGATTCCCAAAATAAATGTCAGCGAAATATTCATCAGATCAAATACATTTTTTGCAAATCCCATATCTTTATGAATGCAATCTGCAAATGCTGCTACAATTCCATCTCCGGGATTCGGAATCAGCTTCATATTGACGGACATTGCTGCACCAATACCAGTGAAAATCACCGCCACAATAAGGAGCAGCAAATTCTGCCAGAAATGTGAAAACTGAATGGTGATAGCATCATTAAACAGATTCATAAATCTGGTAAAAACAATGGACAACGGAATCTGCAACAGATCATAATACCGGCGATTTTTTCCTCGAATGATTAACTGCACAATCACAAAAATAATATACCATATCAGCGTTACATTTCCAAAGTTTAAATGAAAAATTTCGGAAACACTATAGGATACTGAAATGATCGGAGATACCCCCAGTCCTGTCTTCGTATTCAAAGTAATTCCCATAGCAAGAATCAGCATAGACAGCACATAAAAAAATATCCGAAATCCCCACTGTTTTATTTTTATCCCTTTTGTTTTCTGCATAAATACCCCTTGTTTTTTCTTTTACATTTTTTCATAAATCAATCGGGTATCTCCGCATAATTTCGGAAATGACCCGATTGTTCTGTCACTTTTAATATTTTTTTACTTCATAAATATTACAGGACTGATTGGTTAATTTGTTGGACACATACATGATGAGCATTCGTCTGTCCTGCAATATTTTGATTCCTTCCGGCTCACGGAAAGATAACCGGCTTGCTCCGCGAATAAGTCTCGCTTTCGTCCGTCCTGTCAGATAATTACAGCTGCGAATTATCGTTGGCTGATATTTTCTTTTTTTGTCATAACTTTTCAGAAATGACTTTCTGGGACTTCCCTCTATAGTATAAATGGTATTTCCTCCTATGTCAAACCCCTGAAAATCACCAGAAGTCGGAGACAAAACAACCTGTTTCAGAAGATGCCTGACATCAATCTGCGTTCCATTAACAAGATTATAAATCTGAAAATACTGCTTTTTTTTATAGGTAAAACGAACCGCCAGCCTGGTACTGTCTTCATTGATTGCCGGATATACATTTGTCACATACTTCCCATTGATTCCTTTTGGAATTCGGTAACAGATTTCTCCCTGATGATACAGCACTCCTTTTTTTTGATATCGGAAACCGGAGATTGCTCTTGAAACATCCGAACCGGATGCCGCATTACTTCCTGTCCAAAGGTAAGTCTCTCCATTGGAAACAGAGCAATCCAGGTTCGTGGCATGTCCGAAATATTTTAACGTCATGTAATCTCTTTTATATTTTCCAAGCCCCTGATATTTTACTCTGGTGATTCTCAGATTGCCCACACTCGGTTTGGTCATCTGGATATAGTAATAATAAGTATCATCTAAGGTAAAAGACTGAATCCATCTTTTGGATGCCAGCTTCGTTACTGTCTGAACTACTTTTAAATCACTGGATGCCGGCTCCGCCGGTGTTTTATCTTTTGTGACCACCTTTGCCGCCTGTACCTCCATCAGACTATTGTCCGTTCCTGCAACAAAAAACAGTCCCCACAACAATAGCAGAGACCACAGGATCATTTTCTTTTTCTTCATTGGTTTTCTCTCCTGCATTATCATTTTTCTTTATAATAGAGCATACAATGGCAATATCCTTCAAAATTCTCATCGGCAATCTGCTCACGAAATTCCTGGCACATACATTTATTTTCCGGGGTGCTTCCAATCTGACATGGACAATGTCCATTTTTTTCTTCCAATCCCTTTTTTATCATGGCAACCACTTTCTCATCAGGATTTAATCGAATTTTCATGTTCTGCCTCCTCTCCATATATTCATGATATTTACTATAACACAGAAATATGCAGATAACATGACAAATTTCATTTTTATCGTCTTGCCCTGATTTGTCTGTCAGGATATAATAAAGAAAAAACAGAAGTAACAATCATAAAGGGAGGATTCCAATGAAATTTCATCGAGTATTACTTTTTACAACCATACAAATGGACATCACACCTGTTGGAGATGATATCCACATTCTGCTGACCGGCGGAGAGAACAATCAGATCGGCTGCACCGCATTTGCCAGCCCGATTCCTGATACCGATCCTGTAGAATGTGAAACTTCTGTCATCAGCAACGTGGAAGATCCCGATGCTCTTTTCTGCAAATATGTGGCAGAAAATCTTGCTATCCAGACAGGACAAAACGTCCTTTGTACCGGCGGTGTTTTTGTAGAGGATCCTGATGAACATCAGATGGATAAACTTTATGAAAATATAGACGAAATGATTCAGGATTGGACCAATTTCCTGACCGATTAGTATTTGTATTTTTTATCGTAAAATAGATTAATTTCCTATCACGTAAAAAAGACTCTCCTTCGCCCCGCAACGCTTGAAGAGTCTTTTTTTATTCATTCTCCAGATAATTAACATATCCTGACTTGGTCTCCATATATCTGGACTGACTGATCGGAAGTTTCATTCCATTTTCCAGTACAATCTCATACTTCTCCAACTGAGATATGTGCATAAGATTCACCGCATAGCTTTTATGACATTGAAGAAAATAAATCCCGTGTTCATAATTCAGAAAATCTGATATTTTAAGATTGATCGACTTAACCAGCCCATCTTCTCCATAAATATTCAGCTTCCTTTTATCACTTTCCACATAATAAATCTTCGTATATGGTATCGTGAAAATTCCCTGCTTATTAATAATAGTGAAATTCTTCTCTTTCGACATGTTAAGTTCATGTAAAGCCTTCTCCAAAGCTTTCTTTACATGATCCACACTAAGCGGTTTCGACAGTACATAGGTGGGAGTGGAATGAAATACCTCAAAAACCGAATTATTTAATTCTGTCAGATAAATAATCTTTACATCTGTATATAAATCCTGCAAGCGTCTGGAATATTCGATGATATCCATGGGATTCTTCTCCAGAGATAAAAACAAAATCTTATACAGACTTCCTTTGCTGATATCTTCCTTCAGATCACTGTCTCTCTCCCAGATCTTCACCTGAATATGGGGAGAATTGTCATGAATGATTTCTTTTAATTGATACGCTACTTCTTTATCATATTCTAAAATACCAATATTGATAACGCATCCCTCCCTTGATTTCGATTATTAACCTCCATCTCATATGAAAAAACATATTGATAAATATGAATATTTCCGTCAGGGAAGTACTTTTATTAATAAATTATAACATAGCAAAAATTTTTTTCAGTTTTATTTATTGCAATTTGAACCTTAATTTTGACATCTCATTGCATAAAATATACAATTTTAATTATCTCATAATCCTTTAATTTAAAAAGTTTTCAGACCTTTCCAGGCAAATCTGCTTTCGAAAAAAAAGAGATGCCTTTACAAACATCTCTCATTCAACCTTCTTTGTTTTTCATTTCTAATCCATTCATCCAGAGTCAATGGTACATAATCAGAATACATACAAAAACAATTGATCATATTGCAGGGAATCGGGAGTGGTTCCTCATCATATTTACTCTGTCTTCTGGTTTCTCTTGTAATAGCACAAAATTGCTGTACCAGCTGCCCATCCATGGTATCGTGAACATGGCCATACAACATATACGTCGATGGTTCTCCTTTTTTGTTTCGGCGATACTGTCCATTATAACAAAAAACCGGATAGTGAGACAAGACTACCTTTCGTCCATTATCTTTCATCTCTGCATAAGGTTTGATCCAGACAAATCTCTCTTTATGAAATTCACTTTTTTTCAGATAACGGTCATGATTTCCCTCAATAAGATAGAGGGTTCCATTCAGCTGATTCAGAATCTCATTGGTCTGTTCGGCAGTTCCCAGAGAAAAGTCGCCCAAAATGACCACTTCATCTTTGGGTTTCACCCTTTTGTTCCACTGGGATATCATATAGGCATTCATTTGCTCTACATCGGAAAATCCCCGGCAATCCATCTGAATATTTAGTTGGTAATGATAAAAATGTAAGTCCGAAATATAGTATCTCATCTTGTTCCTTTTCTATTCATCTCAGTGGAGAATAAGAATCCTCTATGTTATTTTACGATTTTAATTATTACAGAATCTCATATTGATCTTCGAGGGTAATATTTTCTCCCACAAGACCCAAAAACGCTCCGTCCTGACCACCGTCGGGATGAGCAATGAGCCACTTGTTTCTGGCATAATACAGCTTTTCTTCTTCATTTAAAATCGGATGATCCTCTTTCTTTGCAAAATTTGTTCCATATGGAAGAACCACTGCTGTTTTAAATGCATAATCATTCTCCTTCAGACCACAAGGAGCAAAATGCAGTGTGGATGCATACAGTTCTACTGCTGTCCCTGCCGGCACAAAGAATGCTTCTACTTTTTTTGTATCATAATGATATTCCTCATCGATATCTCCCTGGAAGCCGAGCAGCAGGATCATATCTTTTGCTGCCAGATTGATTTCAGAGGAACGATGATATTCCAATGCATTCAATTGATTATTTTTTCCAACACAGTAACCGATCTCAATATCCATGCTGCCAAAACAGTGTTCTCGAATCACTGATGCCAATTCCATATCCTCCAGAGGCTGATAGGAAGCCACATATTCTACCGTTTCAGTATCTTTAATATAATCCAGTTCTTTTAATAATGGCGAAAAATCAATCCCCTCTATGATTTTTCCATATCGGCGAAATGCTTGATCTGTGACGTTCTTTATTTTCATCATAAATTCCTCCCCTTACCTGTAGATATCTTCTCCATTTCAATTATTTTATACACATTTTATTTAACATCAATCCAGTACATCGTTCGCAAAATAACTCGACGAATACGTAGAATGTTTTTTTGAGAGTGCTATTCAAAAAACGTAGGCGTAGCGGGCTACGTTGAGGCTTTTTGAATGGTGCTATTGGAAAAACAGGCAAGTTATTCGATCGAGTTATTTAAGATACGATGTACTAGGTTTATCTCCGGTTGGATTTTCTCCAGATTTTTCGTTTTTCTGCCTCCTGGATGAGTTCGTCCCGAAAATCCGGATGGGCAATGGAGATCAGATCTTCTGCCCTCTCCCAGGTAGATTTGCCTTCCATATTGATTACTCCATATTCCGTTGCCAGAAAATATACCTGGCTTCTCGGTGAAGTTATGATATCACCGTTGAACTGTGGTAATACACGGGAATGAAGTATTCCATTTTTATCTTTAAATGTGGAACTCATACAGATAAAAGCCTTTCCTCCTCTGGAGGAAGAAGCTCCTACCAGAAAATCCAGCTGTCCTCCAGTTCCACTGATTTGTCTGACTCCATAACTTTCGGATGAAACCTGGCCATACAAGTCCACCCCCACACAACTGTTGATTGAAACCATATCGTCTATCTGTGCAATAACATAAGGCCTGTTTACATATTCTAACGGATAGGCTGCCACTCCGTGATTATCGTCCAGCCATTCATACAGTTCCGGCGATCCAATTGCATTACCGAAAACACCTTTTCCTCTGTCGATCGTTTTCTTTTTATTGGTCAGCTTTCCGGCATTGTAAAGATGAAGGTAAGCATCGGAGCATAATTCCGTATGCATTCCCAGATCCTTAAGATCCGATTCCGCAAGAATCTCTCCCACTGCATTTGGCATACTGCCCACTCCCAATTGAAGGGTCGCACCATCACAAATATATGGCAAAATATTGGCTGCAATCTGCCGGTCAATCGCGGAAGGTTCATATCTTGGAGCTACCGGAAATGGTTCATGCTCCCCTTCCACAATATAATCCACTTCCGATACGTGAACACATTCATCATACCCTCCATGGACTTTAGGCATATGTTCGTTGACCTCCACAATCACAATGTCCGCATTACGGACAATAGGTGCTGCCACGCCGGTATTGACGGAATAATTGAAGTACCCATGCTTATCCATGGGTGACACACTGACCATCACCACATTTACATTAAGAAAGTACTGATAATAAGCTGCGTTATTATGAAATACCATCGGAATAAAATAGCAGAGTCCTCTGTCGCAAAGCTTTCTCTCATAGGCCGAACAGTGCCAGGTATGATAGATGAAATGTTTCTGACTCTCATCACATTCCGCCACTTCAATCGGTCCGTATATCAGATTACCCCGGATCTTCACATCAAAAAGTTCCTCTTTCCGCTTTGCCAGTGCCCGGTCTAAAAGAACCGGCTTACCAAGGGAACTGGTATAGTCAATCCAGTCACCGCTTTTCACTACCTGAACCGCCTCATCCGGTGTACGAAGCTTTTCTTTGTATTCAGCCATAAAATCTTTCATAAAGCACCCTCCTGCAGACCCTTCTCCGCCTGCTTTTTCATTCATAATATGATCTGAACATTACAGAATATTTTCGTTTTTCTTTGTTTAGTATATCATCTTTTCCATAAAAAAACTATTGAAAAAAGGCGCCTGCAGTAACGGTAATCAAACCGTTACTGCAGGCGCCGCACTTTCTTATAACAGATCAATACTTATTTCTTCTGTAATTTTTTAGCCTGGATGAAAGTCTCAACAACTGCTCTTACAACAGCTTCAAGTTCTTCTTCATCAACAGTTTCTTCCTGTGGTACACTGAGGGCTGCAGTCACGATGGACATGCTGTAAACTTCTTCTGCAGTACAGCCACGGCTCAGGTCGTTAATCGGTGCATTCAGTCCCTGAAGAACAGGACCCACTGCGGTGTATCCGCCAAGGCGGGATGCGATCTTGTAACCGATATTACCTGCATTGATGTCAGGGAAAATAAATGTGTTAGCCTGTCCTGCAACTGGTGATCCAGGGCACTTGATACCTGCAACATCCGGAGATACAGATGCATCAAACTGAATCTCACCTTCTACAGCCAGATCCGGTGCAGCTTCTTTAATCTTCTTTGTCGCATTGGCAACCTTAGTTACAGAAGGTCCCTTACCAGATCCCAATGTTGAGTAAGATAACATCGCAACCTTCGGATCAATTCCGAAAATCTTAGCAGTATTTGCAGATTCAATTGCGATCTCAACCAAATCATCTTCGGAAGGATCAATGTTGATCGCACAGTCACCCATGGCAATCTTCTCATCTCCACGAACAAGAATGAAGCAGGAGCTTACGATATTATTGCCTGGTTTTGTCTTAATAAGCTGCAGAGCCGGACGAACCGTATCTGCTGTGGAGTAGGTAGCTCCTCCTAACAGACAGTCTGCCTTACCCATCTTAACGAGCATGGTACCAAAGTAATTGCTCTTGGATAATGCCTTACGTACCTGTTCATCTGTCATTTTTCCTTTACGGAGTTTCACCATCTCATCAACCATGGCATCCATCTCTGGATATCCGACAGGATCAATGATATCACAACCTGCAATATCATAATTGCCGGCTTTGGCTGCTGTCTTCACTTCTTCTTCGTTACCGAGAAGAATTACACCAAGAATTCCTTCCTTGGTGAGCTTGGACGCAGCATCTAGAATCCTGTTATCAGAGCCTTCAGTAAAGACAATGGTACGAGGATTCTTCTTCAACGTTTCAATCATTTTTGTTAGCATTCTATGAACCTCCCAGTCTAATATGCTAATTGCCAGTTACTTATCCCCCTTTCCCCTGAAATACAGAGGAAAGTAAATCAAACCAAATTATCCTACTATTATTTTAAGTCACGTCTTTTCTTTTTTCAACACATGGTTACGATAAATTTTTGACACCTATACAAAATAAAACGGCAAGAAAAAAGAAGAGCATCAAATTATGATACTCTTCTTTGTAAGAATATGTCCTTCTATTGTATTTCATCCCCAGACTCTTCCGTCTCTTGTTCCGGTTCTTCTTCTGAGATCTCCGGTTCTTTCGTTCCGACACGAACAATCCGATCCTTCTTCTTATATACGCAGTAAGCTTCTTTTTCGGAAGAAATCTTCTTTCCGTCTCCATCATAGATATTTCGGTAAGTCTGCACCACATATCCATCATGGCCGGAACTGATTACCTCAGTGACTCCTTTATCCATGCTATCATCTTCCTGATAAACGGTATCACAGGAATTCACCTTCAATGTTTCTGCCGTCATCTCAATTTTTTTGTCATCGAGTTTCGCCCCGTATATCTTACAGGTAACCTGACCGCCGGAATATTTGGCTGAAATTTTTATCGGATAATCTGTATTATTCTTAAACTGAAAATCCGGACCGCCCCAGGATACTGTAGCATCCATTCCAATTCCAATATAGCTGGAAACATAAGAATGGTTATGGTGCTCCACGATCTTCAGATTGGAAAGAAGCGTTGATTTGTAAAGAGTGGATGATACCTGACAGATTCCTCCGCCAAGTTCCTGCACCGACTCGCCATTTAAATAGGCGGGTGCTTTCTGGAATCCTCTCTCTGCTGTCCTCTCACCAACCGTATCATTGTAAGAAAATGTCTCACCCGGCAATAAGATCTTCCCGTCAATCTTTTGGGCAGCTAAATCCACATTCGAAATTCTTGCACTGGTTCCGCTCACATTGGTCGTACAGCTTCCCAGTACATCCCGGAACAAGTATTTCTTCAGTTTTTTCGTTGTAATCTTCGGTTTGTCGATTTCCAACGGAATCGTAACCGTCTCCCCTTCAGCTGCATTATCAAAAACAGTCTGAGCGCTAGCAACATCAAAACTAATACCATTTACCGCCTTCACAATCTTATAATCTTTCTTCGGATCCAGCGTGGCATTTGATTTCTCAGTATGTATCTCATCGTATACTGCCTGCATGTCCGTCTTTTCCACCGTCCCGGTGAGCATCGGACACTCTACCACAGACTTATAATCTGCCCTGGATACCGCATCTTCCAATGCTGTTACCAGTTTCTCCTGATCAACGGAAACACCTGTAATTCCCTTCGTGAGAACCAGATCTGTCTTCGTCACTTCATAGGATGTCTGCACCGTAGTGTTAATCAACATCAATCCCGCTGTTTCAATATCCTGTTTCAGCAGTTTCTCATCCGTCACCTGAGGAATCCGGCTATATTTTTTCTTAAAAAGCTTTGCTCTGAGCATTTCTGCTCCCCTCGTAAAAAAATTACGATGGGCAAATCCGGCTGCCTCCTCGGCTGCGCCTTTCGCATCAACAGTAAGACAGTTAAAAAGGGATACTTTATAGTCCTGATCAAGAGCATGCACCGTGAGGGCTACATCAGCATATTTCTCCTCAAAATCTCTCTGAATCGCATCTTCCGCCTCCGTCGCTGTCATTTCACCGACATTGACTTCATTGACGTAGACACCATCTGCGATATGATTTTTCGGAACCAGTGCACAGGCAATCAGATAGCCGATGAATAAGACTCCAACTCCTGCCATAATGAGCAGATTTTTCTTTTTCTTCTGTCTTCTTTCTTTTTGTTTCCTATCCAATCTTCTGCTCATGAACTTTAAGCCTCTTCCGGATTATCATGGAATATAGAATAAGCAATATTTGTTGCATGGTCGGCGATACGCTCGAGACCAATTACCATATCGGTAAAAATAAGACCGGTTTCTACAGAACATTCGCCCTTAGAGAGACGTTTCACCTGCTGTTTCTGCAGATCAATATCCATCTGATCAATTTCATTTTCCAGAGCAATAATCTCATCAATATTATCTTTTTCTGACGTCACGAACATGGTAAGAGATTTCTCATATAAGCTGAATACTTTATCGTACATCTGAATAATCTCCTGCTTACCAACTTCCGTAAATACCAGGTTCTGTTGTTTCTTCTTTTCAGAGTTCTCCACGATGTTCATGGCATGATCCCCAATACGCTCCAGGTCGATCACAACATGGAACAGGGCACCGATTCGTCCGGAATCGGTTAACGGCAACTCATAACGGTTAACCTCAACCAGATAATCCGTAATCTCGCTGCTCAGATAGTCGATAACGCTCTCTCTCTTTCTAACTGCTTCTGCAGCACCTTCTGTATCATCCATCAGAGCACTCATACTGTCTTTTAAGTTCTCTCCAGCCAGTACGGCCATACGTTCAATTTCCTGTATAATCTCCACAACAGCGGTAGAAGGCAGGAAATTCTTGGCTTTTCCGATGTACTCCAGATGTTTATCATCCTGTTTCACATCATCCTCTTTTCCATCTTTTACCAGAACTTTAGTAAGTGCAATGATCTGATTGGAAATCGGGAGGAAAATAATTGTCTGGAAGGTTTTAAAAATTGTATCTGCATTGGCTACGAAACGCTTCGCATTATCCACTCCGTTGATCGATGCAATCATATTGGTAACAGGCTCCATGGCAAATATCAGTATAATAGAGATAACAATCATACCAAGCACATTAAAGAGCAAATGAACCAAAGCTGTTCTCTTCGCATCCTTGCTGGCATTCATACCCGCCATAACCGCCGGAGTACAGGAACCGATGTTAGCACCAAGAATAAAATACAAACAGCTTCCCAGACCGACCAGTCCTGAGTCAGCAAGAAGTACTAACACACTGACCGTAACAGAAGAACTCTGAACGATCACGGTAAAAATCAGACCTACCAACAGTGCAATCACCGGATTGGAAAGATATGCAAAATAATGCATGATCACCGGGAATTCCGGAATGGCACTCAAAGCACCGGTCATAAAGTTAATTCCCAGGAACAGGGCACCAAATCCAAATATGATCTCCGACACCTTACGATAAATAGGCTTCTTGCCAAACATCATAAGGCAAGCACCGATGAAAATAATGTACGGTGCAATCGCTGTCAATTTCAGAGATACCAGCTGTGAAGTGATTGTGGTACCGATATTGGCACCAAAGGTGATGCCGACAGACTGTCCAAGACTCATAAGTCCGGCATTAACAAAGCTGACCTCCATTACCGTCGTCGCGCCTGAGGACTGAATAAACGCAGTAAACAAAGCACCGAACAAAACTGCTGTAATCTTGTTCTTTGTTACCCGGTTAAGAATCCCGCGCATCTTGTCACCAGCTGCCTTCTGCAGACTCTCACTCATAAACTTCATACCAAATAAGAAGAGTGCAAGTCCGCTCATAAGTTCCGTAAGCATTTGTAACATAACTTTTTCCTCTTTCTCTTGTTGTTAACATAATTATTACGTAAATTATTCTTTTTCTTTACAATGCCTATTCTAATATATTTCCTAAAAAAAAGAAAGTGTAATCTTATGCTATGGAATCCCTATGTCAGAAGGCTATGGAAAAGATGTGAAATCGCAGATAATATTTATATATAAGCAGATGTCTATCATTTATAATTGCAGATGATAGCCATTTCTGCTTAATAATAAAAACATACTGCGATTTCCACATCTTTTTTCAAAAGCTTTCAGACATATTCGCCACGCCCGAGGCCGGGATGGGGAAAAGAAAAAACCAGATAAAATCAAAAGATTTTATCTGGTTAAAAATATGCCGGCGATCGGAATCGAACCGATACGGGAGTATAAGTCCCGCAGGATTTTAAGTCCTGTGCGTCTGCCAGTTCCGCCACGCCGGCTTGATCTGTCTGCATAGAGCATTCAGATTCAATGGGCGGAGGTGGATTCGAACCACCGAAGCAATTTGCAGCAGATTTACAGTCTGTCCCCTTTGGCCACTCGGGAATCCACCCATTTCAGTATGAAATTTTCATCTGACGATACAGTATTATATATGATTCACCCGAAAAAATCAAGTGTTTTTTAATAAATTCTCTGATTGCTCCGAATCTCATCTTTTGCTTTCATCTGTTTCTTTTCACGGGCTGGTACAGCTTTCAACAGAGTGGAAGAGATTCTAGGCAGGGTAATCTCCAGAACACCTCCGTGAACCGGATAGATCTGTGGCTCAAGGCTGTAGCTTTCCTCGTTGCTCATAACAATCTGTTGCATATTTTCTTCTTCCGTCACTCCAATTTCCCAGACGGACACTTTCACTTTGGCTTCATCAAAACCACTGTTAATCAGCACGATCATTTTCTCATGGTCGGTAAATCTTCCATAACATATGACTTTATAAGCTCCCTGCAGATATTTCAGAGAACCTCTCATCAATGCCTCATGATATTTGTGAATATGAATCATATCTTTATGAAAATGAATCAGTTCCTGATCTTCTTTTCCCCACGGATAGGTCCGGCGGTTATCCGGGTCGGTCCAGCCTGTCACCCCAGCTTCGTCCCCATAATAAATGGTTGGCGCACCCGGCCAGGTCATCTGTATCATCACCGCTGCCCTCATGATTCCTTTGTTTACATTCTGATCTGCTGCTTCCGGCCCAAGACTGTTTGTTCTTCCGACCATCTGATTGGTCCTTGTCAGAAAACGAGAGTGATCATGGTTGGAAAGTTCATTCATGGAAACCATCAGAGATGGGTACTGGAATCTTGACATATGGTAGATCATGGCATCATGGAAAGCCTGTGTATTGCCAAGAAGATCGCTTCTCTTCTCATCACTGTGTTTCTCAAGTCCTGTTAGAAACCAGGTGATCGGCTCCATAAAGGCACTGTAATTCATGATTGTATCCCACTCATCTCCCTGGAGCCATTCGCCGGGATCCCCGTAATGCTCCGCCAGAATAATGGCTTCCGGATTCGCTGTCTTTACTGCTTTCCGGAAATCTTTCCAGAACTGGTGATTCATCTCACCAGACTGTCCCAGATCCGCTGCCACATCAAGACGCCAGCCATCTACGTTATATGGAGGAGAAACCCATTTTCTTCCGATATCTAAAATATAGTCATATAATTGTCTGGATTCTTCGTAATTTAATTTCGGCAGAGTTTTATGCCCCCACCAGCCATCATAATTTTCATTATACGGCCACATTTCTTCATTATAAAATTTAAAATAATGTCGGTATGGACTGTTGGCATCTACGTAAGCACCTTTTTCATAACCATATTGGTTCTCATAAAGCCGCTCAGCATCCATCCATTTATTAAAAGACCCGCAATGATTAAATACTCCATCCAGAATGATCTTCATCCCTCTTTTATGAATCTCTTCCACAAAATGAACAAAGAATTCATTGCTGGCTTCCAGATTCCTCTTATCCGTCACTCTGGAAATGTATTTGGTCGCTCCGCGATTATCGGTGGCTCCCTCCGGCAGCACTTCTCCCTCATCCACCACGATTTTCCCAAAATGGGGATCAATATAATCATAATCCTGAATATCGTATTTGTGATTGGATGGAGAAACAAAGATCGGATTGCAGTAAATCACATCCACACCCAGTTCCTGGAGATAATCAAGATGATCAAGAACCCCCTGAAGATCTCCTCCATAAAATTCCCGAACTCCCATCTGGGCCGGATATTTCTCCCAGTCGGTCACCCTGCTTACCGGTTCACCAATATAAATATATTCGCGGTCAAGCACATCGTTGGTCGGATCTCCGTTGGCAAAACGATCCACATAAATCTGATAGAAAATCGCTCCCTTTGCCCAGTCCGGTGTGGCAAACCCCGGTTTCACCCGGTAATTAAAGAACGGCTCATGGTCTCTCGTCGGCCCTTTTTTATTGAAGAAACATTTCTTTCCGCCAGAATGTATCTCAAAATAATACTCTAACATCTCTTCTCCGATTTCAAAAGAAATCTGGTAGAAATCAAACTGATCTGTTCGAGAGGCAACCTGCATCTCTCTTGACTCTCCATTGAGATAAATGTAAACATGCTCCACATTATCTCGGGCGGTCCGAAATCGAATCGTGACCATATCTCCCGGATTAGGCTCCATCGGCTGCACATAATTCATACTGCCATCAGTAAACAATGCCTGCAGATTCAACACCGGCTTGGTACGATAAATATGCAATTGTATTTTTTCTGCCAATGAAAGATTTTGAATAGCTTCCATCTTTTTTCTCCTACTCTATGCATCGTGCAATCACATTTATTTCATCATAGCTCAAAATGACTAAAAGTACAATAGAAAACGTTTACATTTCTTTATTTTCGATTCGCCGGTTCCACATTGATTGCTTTTCCTTTAATCTTCACATTTTTCATTGCTTCGAGTACATCGGAAGCGACATCCCTCGGCACCTCAACAAAAGTATATTTATCATAAATATCAATGGTTCCCACCAGATTACCGGAAATACCGGATTCTCCCGCAATGGCTCCTAAAATATCACCCGGACGGATGCCCTGACGTTTGCCAATATTAATGAAAAGTCTTACCATTCCTTCTTCAGCACCGGTATCCCCGAAATCGTCCTGATTGCGAAGATCTTTTTCCTCGTTATTTCCAAGTATTTCTGCCAGAAAAGCAGCCGCAATATCCATGGCAGTATAATCTTTTTCATTAACATAATCTTCAACCATTGTGATATATCGATCCAGATCCTGGTTTTCGATATAGGAATTCAGACGATCAAATATTTTTTCCACACGGGTTTCTCTTACATCATTCAGGGATGGGATCGGCTGAGCCTTGATTTTTGTCTTACAATATCTCTTGATATCCCGGAGTTTATATACTTCACGTCCTACCACAAAGCTGAATGCCATACCTGCTTTTCCTGCACGTCCGGTTCTTCCGATTCGGTGAACGTAGTATTCTTCATCCTGTGGAAGATCATAGTTAAATACGGCATCCACATCATCTACGTCAATCCCTCTGGCTGCCACATCTGTGGCCACAAGAATATCTGTTTTGCCATTTCGGAAACTGCGCATGACTCTGTCACGCATGGTCTGCTTCATATCTCCATGCAGTCCTTCTGCAAAATATCCACGACCCTGCAGTTCTTCCACCAGTTCATCCACACCTTTTTTGGTGTTGCAGAATACCACGGAAAGCTTTGGATCATAGATATCCAGAAGACGGCATAATACTTCCCCTTTATTTTTCGGGCGCACTTCATAATAATATTGTGTGATATTCGGCACAGTAAGTTCTTTTCTGATTACTTTAATCATTTTTGGATTGTTTTGATACATACGGGTCAGTTCCAGAATTGGTTTTGGCATAGTGGCAGAAAATAACAGCGTCTGACGGTCTTCCCGGATTTCACTTAAAATTGTCTCAATATCTTCCCGAAATCCCATGTCAAGCATCTCGTCTGCCTCATCCAGAATCACCGTTGAAATCTCATCAAACTTCACGGTTTTTCTTCTCATGTGATCCATGATTCTTCCCGGAGTTCCGATAATAATCTGCACGCCGGATTTCAGAGAACGGATCTGTTTTGAAATCTCCTGCCCTCCGTAAATCGGAAGCACTTTTATAGAAGAAAGATATTTTGCCAGTTTTCTGATCTCATCGGCCACCTGAATGGCAAGCTCCCTGGTCGGACAGATTACCATCGCCTGCGGTTTCTTTAATTTGGGATTCACTTTCTGCAACATCGGAATGGCAAAGGCTGCGGTCTTTCCGGTTCCTGTCTGTGCCTGTCCAACCACGTCATATCCTTCCAGTTCCACTGGAATCGCCTGGGCCTGAATCGGTGTCATCTCCTCAAATCCCATATTGACAACTGCCTTTAAAATCTCCGGCTTTATGTCGAGTTCTTTAAATTGATTTGTTTCCATAATCTATCTCACTTTCTGTTCCTACTATTACTTCAAAAAATATTTTCTCAAAAAAAAACTCTATTATCTGTTTAGAAAATAGAGTTAATCACAATGTAAAAAAATATCTCTCTTTATTCCATCGCTACCAAAGATAACATACGGATAAAAGAAAGTCAAACAAAAACCCGATTGTTTTTCTGATAAAGCTCTTCTCTCCGATCCTTTTTAACCGGAAAGTGAGTCCTGACATTTTGTACCAGATCAGAATCAATATCACCAATCAGAAGGGCTTCTTGTTCCGTGAACGTCGTCAGTCTCTTTCCTGTCGGATCATAGATGGCAGAATGTCCGTTATATATGAGTCCCCCACCTTCACCAGTTCGATTTACCCCCACAATATAACATTGATTTTCAATGGCTCTTGCCTGAAGAAGGCAATCCCAATGGGCTATCCGGTTTTCCGGCCAATTTGCAATGACAAAGATTACTTCACTTGATCCGGAACTGATCTGAAAGATTTCCGGGAATCGCAAATCATAACAGATAAAAGCTCCAACATTGATTCCGTTCCATTTTAATTGGAGAATCTTTTCTCCTCCCTGAAAATATTCTCCTTCCTGACCATATGTAAAAGGATGTATTTTGGCATAATTAAGCAGGATTTTTCCCTTGTCCATAAAAGCCAGCATATTATGGTATGATTTCCAGTCAGGATGTTCCTCCCGCTCTTTTGGCGAAATCTCTTTCGGATAACCAAATACCGCTGCCATCTCATATTTTTCCGTCAGGTCCTGAAAGATATGGATCTGTTCTTCCCTGGTTTCTGTCGTTTTTTCCACATTCATGGAAAACCCAGTAAGGGTCATTTCCGGAAACACCAGGATATCCACCTGATTTTCCCTGGCAGATTGAAAAAAGTCTTCCGTTTTTTTCTTATTTTCCATGATATTTTCCCATAAAATATCCATTTGGGCCAAACCTATTCTCATTATCTTCTCCTTTTTTTAAAACAGGGCTTGCATTTATCTATTATCTGTGCTAGTATTCATTCATCCGATACATAGTTTTTAAAACTATGTCATACAATATTAGTATATCATCTAAGGTTTTATGATATCAGAACTGTTGTTAATTGAACGCATAAGGATCAAAGGAGGTATCATTATGAACACAAAATTGAAAGATCCCGGAAGTGCTATCACTCATCTCATCGCCATGATCGGGGCAGTAATCTGCTCCTTTCCATTAATATACAAGGCAGTCCGAAGCAGTGACGCGACTGCCGTTGCAGCTATGACGATTTTCATCTGCAGTATGATTCTTCTTTATGGAGCCAGTACTTTGTACCATTCACTGGACATTTCAACGAAGATCAATCTTGTCTTCCGCAGAATTGACCACGCCATGATTTTTGTACTGATTGCCGGTTCCTATACACCGGTTTGTCTGCTGGCTCTGGACCGAAGCAGGGGAATCCCTCTTCTGATATTCATCTGGGTTGCTGCTGCAATCGGAATCCTTTTGAAGATTTTTATTATTAACTGCCCACATTGGGTAAGTTCCGTAATCTATATTGCCATGGGATGGACCTGTGTTTTCGTGTTTAAACCTTTGCTTTCCGTTCTTCCGGCAGCTGCTTTTGGCTGGCTTTTTGCCGGTGGAATCATATACACCATCGGAGGAATCCTCTACGGATTAAAGCTTCCGATATTCCAGAAGCTCCCTGCGAACTTCGGCAGTCATGAGATCTTCCATCTCTTTGTCATGGGAGGCAGCTTCTGTCATTTCATTTTCATGTATGTGTATATGTTGTAACATCATTTTTATGAATAAGAGCCAATTTCTCTTTTCTGGATAATTGTTTAATTGCATATTCTCTTTTCAGGGCTTCCTGTTTCGTCTCGTATTGTTCATAATAAACGAGTCTGACAGGAGCCCTGCTTTTTGTATATTTGGCGCCTGTCCCCTCATTATGTGTCCGAATTCTTTTTTCCAAATCTGTAGTCCAACCGGTATACAACGTTTTATCACGGCATTCCACGATATATGTATAGTGCATCGTTCTTCCTTTGTTCCCTGAAATCTTTCCTATGTTTGATCTAACAGGGGAGGGGTTCATCCTCCCCTTATCTGATCAGCCGGAATTATCTTGTATATTACCTGATGAGTTCCTACTCCAATAAATTCTGCAACTTTGTATGGGATTCCGACTGTTATTTTCGTCGGCTTTTACACCTCATTTATTATATGCAGAAACAACTTTTTCGTTCAAGAAAATCTCTTTGGTATTATTTTCAGGATTTCAGATAATCGGTAGGATTCACCGGCTCGCCTTTATAAGTCATCTTGAAATACAGGTGTGGTCCTTCCAGGGAAAATGCTCTTGCAGGTTCTGCCACTGTTGCCAGTACATCTCCTTCTTCCACTTCATCCCCGATATCGTATTTTACATTTTCCACCTGACCATAGGATACCTCATAGTAATCACCAATCAGAAGAGTTACCGTCTTTCCGTAGCGATCAGAATCAAATACATTAACAACTCTGCCATCTGCCACAGCTACGACTTCGTCCCCTGTTTTACCTCCGATCAGGATACCATCATTGCAGGCATATTGGTCAAGAGTTGTGTAATATACTGTGGTATCCATACTATATGGAAGAATAATATTCCCAATTAATGGCCATGTCAAATTATTTTTTCCATTATAATTATATTGTTTTGTTTCAGCTGCTGTTTCATCTGTGCTCTTTTTTGAATCTTCTTTTGCCTCTTCTTGTTCTGAATCAATCACATCTGACTGTTCCTGTTCATCATCTTCTTTGTTCCTCGATGTATCATCTTCCTCTTTATCCTTTTCAGAATCCATTGTATCTTCTCTCTCTTCCAGCTGTCTCTCGCCGGATGTAATAACATCATCACTGTCTCCAATGGTTTCTTTTACCTTTTCTCCTTCGGTTTCTTTCACTTCCGTATTGGATGCCTCAGGTCCTTCTTTTCCTGTTTTAATATTGTAGGCTGTCAAAACGGATAATACTAAAAATGCTGCAATTACCAAACTTGAAATGTATTTTTTTGCAAAAAATTTATTTGGTTTTTTCATATCATCACCTCTGGCTATATCTTTTCCAGAGTCAGAAAATTTATACATATTTCCTGAAAATGTTAATTTTTTCTTTTCTTCAGAAAATACATCAGCTTACTTTGATGATAATTTTTTGTTTTGTTCTGATATTTTTCTAAGTTCTGTTCCCGGATAATAATAGGACAGAATCATTTTGGCACTAAGATCTTTTTCTGCCAGAACATTTGCCCCATAGAGGCTCATTCCCATATCATGTCCTTTGCCTAAAGAAACAATGCGGAGTTGGTTTCCGTAATCTTCCAGATAAAAATTAATGGAATTCAGTTCAAATATATTTTTCCATTCTTCTCCACTCCATTTATTGCTATCTGTCGTCACGTTTTCCACAAAACCATTTGTCGTTTGTTTTTCAATTTTTAACTGGTTTTTACAGGAATCTTCTGTCTCTTTATATCCATTTTCCTTTAATTTTTTTGCACATTCTTTATAAGAAAGTATTTTCACTTCCATATATTCTTCGGCTTCCACATCCTGACTGCTGTCGACACTAATCAGATACGGAACATCCACAGAATATATTTCTTTGGAAGAAACGGTCTTTCCCACGCTTACCTGATGATACAGGGCATCAATGTAAGTATCACCATAAAATAAAGCCTGTCCAAATGTTTCCTCTGAGGCTTCTTCTAACTGACGATGCAACTCAAGATATGCCTTCCTTCCATTATTTTGTTCTAATTCTTCCGGGGATATGTAATCCAATGCCAGATTTTCTTCTTTTACTTCTTTCTCATTGCCTGCTGCTTTTAAAAAATTTGTTCTACATACGATCATCCATGCTTTTTGTGCTTCTTCCTCCTTCACATAGGATAATTCTGCGGCAGCCATACCAATGACAAATTGTTCTCCGTCAATCATTTCCTTATTCTTCATAGTAACACTGATTCCCATATTCTTCTCTTCGCCTGCAGTATTTCCCATAATAATCATGGTCAGACTTCCAGGAATGATAATACTGAGACTCAGAACAAAAAAACATTGTAATATTTTTTTCATCTTATATTATATTGTCCAAAAAAGTGGAATATGCCATCCTTCAAAAGATTTTCATTGCAAACTTGTAAAATCACAAAAGAATACTTGTACATTATAGCTAATTTACATTTACTTTTTCCTTGTTTATTATATAATTATTTTAGTATATTATGCGGTATCTCTGTCCTGAGATATCTTTAGGAACTGTGTAGACCACGATTTGGTTTCATAGTCCGGAAAGGAGCAATCATGGCGAAAGATATGATAAATAACGGGATCAATGCCGAAGATAAGTCCCGTATGATACAGGAATACGTTCCTGGTAAGCAGATTACTCTTGCTCACATGGTTACCAGACCAAAAGCATCGGTATATAAAAAACTGGGGCTTCCGGATGATTATCACGATGCCATCGGTATTTTGACCATCACCCCATCAGAAGCTACTATTATCGCTGCAGACATCTGTACAAAAGCTGCTTCTATCAAGCTTGGATTCGTAGACCGTTTTTCCGGTTCTGTTATTATTGTCGGCTCCACTGCCAACGTGGAATCTGCCCTTAACAGCGTAATCAGTACATTTTATAATAAGCTTGGTTTTGATGCTGTAGCAATTACCAAAACTTGATTTTTAGACAGCATTCTTGATAAAGGATATCATCGGTTTTTTCCGATCATATATCCGGACTTTGGAGATTACTATTTATGAAAATTATGTTAATCGGTGCTTCTGCTGCCGGTAAGACCACTTTGATTCAGCGTCTTATTGACAAAGAGATTAAGTACGACAAAACACAGACGATTGAATATGTCGGGAATTTTATTGATACTCCCGGTGAATATATGCAACAGAGAGGTTATTGGGGGTCTTTAACGATCACCTCTCATGATGCCGATATCATAGGTCTTGTCCAGGATTCTACCAGTGAAGATTGCTGGTTTTCCGGCGGACTCACCAGTAAGTTTGAAAAACCGGTGGTCGGGATTCTCACCAAAATTGACAGCGAGGATTCTAATCCAAAACAGGGTCGAGCTTATCTGGAACTCGCCGGCTGTACTACCATTTTTGAAGTCAGTTCTTTCACCAATGAAGGGGTGGACGAGCTGTCTGAGAGTCTTCATAAACTGGTGGAGCAATATAAACAGGAGAACGCAGACCGATTTTCGGCAGATTATTTTGACTAGATTAATCGATTTGGATATTTTTTCTGAATCGTAACCATCAATATTATTAACAGCGGGGAGGTGACAGTCTTGATACAATTATCAAAAGACAATGTAGCAGAATACGTAAAATCAAGGCTTCCATTTTTTAATTTGGATGGAGATGTCACGGTCTCAGCAATTGGAGAAGGTTCTGTTGAGGAAGACGGAGACGGTTTTATTAATTTTGTCTATCGTGTTTCTGATGGAAAATATCATCTGATCGTAAAACAATCAACGGTTGATTCTCGTTTGGGCATAGGTCATGTACTGGATATCAATCGTTTTAAACTGGAATATGAATCCATGCAGATTCGGAAAGCAATTGTTCCTGATCTTCTTCCGGATTTATATGATTGTGATGATGAAAACCGAATTTTTATTACGGAAGATGTTTCCAGACTTCGCATCTCCCGTTTTCAATTGCTTAAGGGTGTGACTTATCCCCTTTTGGGAGATCAGATTGCCAGATATATGGCTGGCAATAACTTTTATACTTCAGAATATTACCTGGATGGAAAGGAATTTCGTGACCTTAGTGTACATTTCATGAATCCGACGATGCGCGACATCATGGATGTGGGGATGTTCTTAAATCAGGTTGTTCCGGAAGATACGGTAGGACGTCCGCTGGATCCGGATTTCATTACTTTTTCCAAACAAATCTGTGCAGATCCAAAGGTTCTTCTTTCCAGACAAAAGTTGCGTCATCTTTACATGACCAAAGGGGAATGTCTGATTCACGGCGATTTACATACATCCAATATCTTTGCCAGTCAGACAGAGGCAAAGGTCATTGATATGGAATATACTTTCTGTGGACCATTTTCTTATGATATGGGATATTTTCTTGCTAACTTTATTGCTCAATATGCAGCTGCCACATTCCGGCCTTTTGTATCGGAAGTAGCAAGAAAAGAGTTCAAGGCATATTGCCTTTCCATGATAAAGGAAACCTATACGAAGTTTTGTGACTATTTTTGTCAATATTGGAATGAAGATGCCAAACCGGAATATCAGAATATCCCTGGGCTTCAGGAAGATTTCCGGCTGACCACTTTAAGGGAATTCATTGGATTTGCTGCAAGCGCCATGCTAGGACGCATCTGTGGAGTGATTCCTTATCCGGATTTTGATGCCATCGAGGACAAGGTACAGCAGCACAATGCCAAATGCCTTGCTATCATCATGAATCGTCAGATGCTTGTAAAATGGGAGTCTTACGATACCATTGACGAGATCATTCATGATATGCTTCTTGTCGAAGATATTTATTGTCGCAATATTAAAGATTTAGATTTATAGAAAGAAGGAACATTGATATGTATATTTTGACAAAAGAAAATATTGTCTCTTATATCAGAGATCATGTCCCTTCGATTCAATTACAGGATCCTGTTACCGTTCATGTGATCGGTGATGGGGATCTTGGAAAAGATGTGGAGGGAGACGGTTACTGCAACTATGTATTCCGTGTTGCAGATGCTTCACAGTCTTATATCATCAAGCAATCTACAGATCGGTTAAAAAAGCGCGGCAGACCGATGACTCCTGCCCGCAATCGTTATGAATATGAGATTATGAAACTCCGAAGGACCATTATTCCTCAGTACGTTCCAGCTATTTATCATGGTGATTTTGAAAATAACATCTTTATTATGGAAGATGTTTCCAATTTGAAACTGGTTCGTTATGAGATGAATAAGGATCACCGTTTTCCGGATATTGCAAGACAAGGTGCTCAATATCTGGCAGCCACTCATTTTTATACCTCTGAATTCTATCTGGATTCAGAGAAATATCGTGAGTTACTTGCTCATTTTATGAATGCAGAACTTCGTTCTGTGATGGAAAATGGTATATTCCTCGGCATTTTTGGTGCTGATGACTACGATCCAGCCTGCGGTCCTGAATATGCTTCTCTCTGCAAGAGAGTTTTTGAGGATCCGAATATTACCTTTCAGCGATACAAACTTCGTCATTTGTTCATGAGCAAATCAGAAACGCTGATCCATGGTGATTTCCATACTTCCAATATGTTTGCAGATGACACACACCTGAAAGTTATTGATATGGAATATACCTTCGGTGCTCCGTTTTCCTATGATTTGGGATTCATTCTGGCAAATATTATTATCCAATTTTGTTCAGCGGCTTTCCGTCCATACGAAAACGAATCGGAACGGGAGATTTGCCTTTCCTATCTCCTCTCTCTCATGGAGGTACTTTATACAGATTATATTCAGTTCTTCTTTGAATACTGGGATAAAGATGCCAAGATTGAATATAAGATTACAGAAGGATATCGCGAAACCCTCGCTCTTGATATTCTTCGTGAGTGCCTCGGATTTGCAGCTTGTGTGAATTTCTCCCGCGTCAGCGGAAACATGGATACTGCAGACTTTGATTGTATTAAAAACAACGATCTTCGTACCAGAGCTAAATTCCTTTCTGTGGATATTGATGTTACTCTTTTCAACAAATGGAATAGCTACAATACCATTCGGGAGGCCATCGAAGATATTATCTCTCTTATGAAAAAACACAGAGCAAAATAAAGATACGAAACCCTATGGCAGAGATTCATTCATTGCATGTAATCACTGCCATAGGGTTTTGTTTTAGAATGAAAATACATTAAATTTTGAAGTTTTATGCTGTAATTCCAATGAGTTCTGCTCCACTTTATAGGAATCAAGATAACAATATGTCTCTCCTGGTTTTGCTGTTACATTATCATGGAAGCGAACTGGGGTATCAACTTTCACTGTCATATTCCAACTTGTGGCATCAATACCGTTATTGCGGAAAAACAGATCAAAAATTACTGTTCCAATTTCTTCTCTTTTCTCTTTAAAAGAAAAGGACGGTTCTCCGGTCATTTCCAATCCATTCATTCTGCACAACCCGATAAAGTTCAGAATCACTTTTTTATTTTGTTCTGTCAAAGGGATATATGTCTTTCCCATAATGTCTCCTTTAGGTTTTATTTTAGTCTGGTTTTTATTGTTATTTCAAAAAGGTTGCCCAGAATCTGGGCAACCTTTTTTGATTCTATGTGTCAATATAAGTTTATGCCTCTGTATGACAATCTGCCATTCTTTTGACAGCCTCTATCTGGAATTATTTCATTAATTCTTCTACGATAGATGGATGTGGACGAGGGATGATAGAAGTGGATGTTACTTCTCCACTGATACTTAATTTAGCAAGACATGCATTAACTGCAGATCTTACGGAAGATACTTCACCAGTAATTACTAAGTATCCTTTTCCACCTAAACCTCTGGCAATTCTTAAATCAACGATACTTACTTTGGAAGCTTTAACTGCAACATCGGCTGCGATAATAGCTGTCAAAGCGGAAACTGTTTCGATAGCACCAACTGCCTGGATATTGTCTGTGTGTGTAATTCCAGAAATTGCTGGAAGAACTTCTTCACGAATATTATCAAGGATATGTGTGTCAATCAGGTAAATGCCGCCGATGAGTTCTGCTTTACTCATAGCTGCTTTAACTGGTCCTACATGTCCGCCAATAATAATAACATATTTACCAGGGCAAATTGGAGTAGCTAATAATAATTCTACATTTCCTGCTTTTACCATTTCATCTGCTGTCTGGATTCCAACAGGAATGCTTTTAAGTTCTACAAATCCAACTGCTTTTCTCACTGCGTAAACACCATCCTTTATTTTTCGATTGAAATACAACCGTCAGCGATTGCTTTAACTGTACCGCTGATACTAGCATGAATACAAGCACCTAATTTACCTTCTGCAGGTTTTGCGATCACATCACCTTTTGCAACTGTATCTCCAACATTTACACAAGGAACTGCAGGAGCACCGATATGCTGTCCAACAGGAATAGCTACGTGATCTATTTCTGTTGTTAACTCAGTCAGCGGAGCAGCAACATTGTATTTTGTGAGACCCAGATTAGCGATCAATTTCTTGATCGGATATTTTTTGTATTTTGCCATAGGATGTGCAGATTCAGGCGCATTGTTTAATGTATTTCTGATACCCTGTTTTGCCATAATGCCTTTTAATTCGTGATTTACCTTCCAAGGCTGAAGGTTCATCGGACATGCATACTGGCAAAGTCTACATTCGGAACACAAGAATGCGATCATAGGTGTCTCAGAACCATCACAAAGACTTCCATAACTAGCAAATCTGATAGTTTTATTTGGCGCAATTCTATGTCCAATTGTATGACGAGGACATGCCTCTGTACAAAGGCTACAGTGACAACAAGCAGCTTTTGCAACATGAAGCATTTTTGGAATTTCCATTTTCACATCCTGGATTAACGGATGACTTTCCGGTAATACGATGAGACCTTTTGTAGTCTTTGTGATCTTGGAATCCAGAGGAACATGTTTACCCATCATAGGTCCACCGTTGATTACAACGAAAGGACCATCTACAGTAACTCCACCTGCAAGCTCTAAAGCTTCACCTACTGTCATACCTAATGGCAATTTCAGTGTAATGTGATTCTTTACTTCACCTGCAAATGTTACGTAGGAATCTGTAACCGGCTTATCTTCAAAATATGCATTGTAAATGTTGAGCATTGTCTCCACATTAGAAACAATACATCCAACCATTAAAGGAATTCCACCTTCTGGTACAATTCTTCCAGTTACATCATATACTGTAATCTGCTCATCACCAGCCGGATAGAAGTTGTCAAGGAGATGAAGGGAAATCCCTTCATACTCTCCTATAACCTGGTTAAAGCTATTGATGGCATCATGATAATGCCCTTTTAAAGCAATCACACCTTTGGAAGCACCAACCTGTTCCATCACAAGTTTTAATGCTTCTAAAATCTTCTTTGTTTCAACAGCCATTAACTGCTGATCTACTCTTAACAATGGTTCACATTCTGCACCATTGATAATAACATATTCAGCCTGAGCATTCACTTTTACATGAGTAGGAAAACCTGCACCACCGGCACCAACGATACCGGACTGAGCGATAATATCTATAAGGTTTTTTTCCATTTTAACTCACCTCTTAATTATTTCATTCTGATATGGAGACCATCCTGTAATACACATCTTCTCTTACGGCAGAATGATTTAGCAGATGTTAAACCTTCACCTGTAGGTCCGGCAATTGTGAATGTGGTATATCCCATTCCGCCAACACCGATACCAGCGTAGGAAGGACCATTCTTAACGAAGATTGTTGTTTCAATTTCTTTCGCCATCTTAGTGAGCTTCTCAACATTTCTTGAATGCATCATAGCTGTATGTCTGTTACCGTGTTCTACTTCTACAGCGAACTCGATAGCTTCGTCAACATTAGGAACACGAACGATTGGAAGGATAGGCATCATTAACTCGATCTGTACAAATGGATGATCCTTTGGAGCTTCCATAATGATACATTTTACTTCTGGTCCAACTTTGATTCCAACTTTGTCCAGAATGTACTGAGCGCTCTTACCAACGAAGTTTACGTTCGGTTTCTTTCTGTCGTTTGTTACCAGTTCAACCATCTGCTCGATGATTGCAGGATCTTTAACTTCGTATGCACCGTTGTTCTTCATGTTGAAGATCAGGTAATCAGCGATCTGATCTACAGCGATAACTTCTTTTTCAGCGATACATGGAAGGTTGTGGTCGAAGGAGCATCCGTTTACGATATCAACGGCTGCTTTTTCGATATCAGCTGTCTCGTCAACAACAACAGGTGGGTTACCAGCACCGGCACCGATTGCTTTCTTTCCTGTGGACATAACAGCTTTAACGATTCCAGGGCCACCTGTTGCAACTAACATACGAACCTTTGGATGGTTCATCATGATATTTGTATTTTCAATGGAAGGTTCCTGAACTGTTACGATTAAGTTTCTAGGAGCTCCTAATTCTTCTAACTTAGCATTTAATTTTTTGATCAGCCAGATAGAAACGCCTTTGGAACGTGGATGTGGGCTGAATACTACTGTATTTCCGCCTGCCAGCATAGCAATGGAGTTACAGATAACTGTCTCTGTTGGGTTTGTTGTAGGAGCGATTGCACCGATAACACCAAATGGACAATATTCTACTAATGTTAATCCATCATCTCCGGATAAAGCTTCTGTTGTCAGATCTTCAATTCCAGGAGATTTTTCAGCAGCTAATCTGTTTTTGATGATCTTATATTCGACAGCACCCATGCCGCTTTCTTCAACGGCACGCTGGCTCATATATTCAAGGTTTTCTTTCTTACAAACTACTTCTCTGATTCCTTCTACGAATCTCTGTCTGTCGGACATAGAGTAGCTCATATATTCTTTCTGAGCTTTTGCAGATGCTTCAATCGCGTCATCCATTGTTTCGAAAATACCATAAGTATATTCACTTTCAGCTGGACAAGAAGATTCAACATCTGTTAAAACTTTTTTCACAACTTTTTCAATTAATTCAACATCGATATTCATTATGCTTTTCCTCCTTGCATTTTTTCTAATGCATATGTAGCAACTGCCATATCTTGCTCGGCAGTACCACCACTGATGCCGATCGCACCAATTACTTTGCCATCGACCTCAATTGGATATCCACCACCAAAACATACGATTCTGCCATCACCGGAATTATGTAAACTCCAAAGGCTATCGCCTGGTTTTGTTACATCAGCAAGCGCTGATGTAGGACACTTAAGGGAACAAGCAGTATATGCTTTGTCCTGTGACACTTTCACACTGATCAGAAGGGAACCTTCCATTCTCTGGAAATAAATCAGGTTTCCACCCTCATCAACTGCGGAAAAAACCATCGGAACGCCGATTTCATTTGCTTTTTCTTCCACGTAGCTAGCCATCTTTTTTAAAGTGTCAAGAGACATGTCCATTTTACATTCTCCTTTTCCAGCAGTACCAAGGGTTTCACTGACCACTTTACGTACCTGCTCTTTCAATTCTTCTATCTCTTTCTGCTGAGCACTGGCTTCCTCAAGACGAGCCATTGCAAAGCAGGCATCTGACAGGCGATTGATATACATACGTAATTCTTCGCGAACCGGAAACTCTTTGGCCATTGTCGTTATTTTTCTTTCCGCTCTTCTTACAACGGTTCTTGCAACGTGTAAAGTTGCGGATGATGGATTTACTCCAGGCACAACAAATTCTCTCATCAGTCCATTGACTTCTGTGGATTTGTCGATAATATCTTCGAGGTATTTAATATCTGCCTCACTGATCTTATCTTTCAGCATTTCCATGCCTCTTTCATCACTGGCGAATTCTGCTCCTGCCTGGAACATTCTTTTCTGAATATGATTAATATATTCTTTTATTTCCGGTGAATCTGTCTGAGTATAGGCAACTCCAAGTGTGGAAATCGCCTCATCGATGGTTCCGTAAATATCGACATTGATACTGTCTTTCTCTACTCTGGAACCACCATATAAACCCGTTGTACCTTTATCACCGGTTTTTGTATAAATATTTGCCATATTTCACACCTTTAACACTGTGATACTTCTACGGTATCTACGATACCAACAATAGCAGCATCAACGGGAAGATCTTTTTTCTTTCCATCACCTGACATACGAGCTGAACTTCCGCCAACAACAATTACAGTCTCGCCGTCACCGGCTCCAACAGTATCAACGGCAATTTCTGTCTGTTTTTTTGCTGTAAGATCCTGATTAATTTTCTCGACGATCAGGAATTTACAGCCTGTCAGACTTGGGCATTTTACAGTAGAAACTACTGTACCTATTACTTTACCTAAATACATGTCTTCACCTACTCTACTCTCTTACAATCGTGATACCACGATTATATGCCTCATCGCTGGCAAGTCCGGTAACTAATGCATCGGAACCAACAACGATTGTCTGATATCTTGCATTTTTTGCAATATCGACTCTGCCGATAACTTTTTTATCCAGTCTGATACTCTTGCTCTCCACTGTCTTCTTAACAGTACATCCGCAAGACGGCTTCTCTGCCTGCTCTTTTGCTTTCGGTGCCGGTTTCGTATCGGAACCAGGCATCGGAAAATCAAAACTTGCCGTATAGACTTTATTTACTTTCTGGCAAAGATTACGATCTACAGTCAGATTGATACCATAGGACTGAATTGCTTCCAGGTTACTTCTCATACGTGCTTTGTATGCGTCTGTCACCTTGAATCCAATCTTTGCTCTGACTTCATTGTCCGGACAACATCCGTCAATTGCGGCAACAATTGGTTTGCCTGTAGCCATTGCTCTTGATATCATGTTCGTTAAAAGATTATCGCTGATACAATTAGCAACCTTTGCAGCTGTATTAATTGTAAGGGCAGGAATAATCACAAACTGATTGTCATCAATAATCTGTCGCCCATTTACCGGAGCGCCTTCAACATAAATGGCTTCCGGATCAATATCGTTTTTGATACGTTCTTCTGTCAGAATCTCAGCTGCAGCTTTAGACAAAACAGCCGTCAGCTTCCATCCTTCCTTTTTCAGTTCATTCAAAGATGCAACTGCATCTGTGTAACCGATTAAAGCTCCTGAAAAAAGAACTGTTGCCGTTTTACAGGCATCCATGTATCTCAAAACAATCTGATCAGAAATATATTCCACAATGGTTGACATAAGCGCATTTTCAAATTCATTTCTATTCATTATGTCACCTATTGTTTATTACAGTTCATGGCAATCCCAAGTGGTGTAACCAGCAATGGTTCCTTTGGCTTCACTGTCTTAATACCGGTTTCTTTTTCAAAGACACTCTCGAATTTCTTAAAGCTGCAGGCACCACCTACAACATAAATTACATCCACATCATATCCCTGAATGAAACGGGCTACAATGGCAGCCATCTTCTCAATAACAGGTTTTACTACCGGGAAAACCAACATCTCCTGTTTCGGGTCTTTTTTAATTCTTTCAGCTTCCTCAAAAGTACATCCAAGACTTCCGGCTAAAACGAGAGTCATGTGTGTACCACCGGTCGGTTCATCGGCTGTAAAGACTACCTCCCCGTCTTTCAGGATACTGATACCGGTTGTTCCACCACCGACATCCACCACTGCTCCATCTGTAATGCCGAGTACCGAAGCTGCTGCTGTTGGCTCATCAACGACATTGATGACATCCAGACCAACGGACTCAACCACATTGGAAATCACCTTGACATTGCCATCCATGATTCCCGGCGGAATCGCCGTTGCCGCTTCGTAAAACTCAACACCCATCATCTCTTCCAGTTTTGCTTTCATATTTCTGACAGCCCTGGAAGCTCCGATGAAATCCACAACGATTCCATCACGAACTACCGTGGAAGGATAGGAAGCTCCTGCAATCGGGGTATTGTTTTCGTCAACCACAGAAACTACAATATTCGCAGTTCCAAGGTCAACTCCCAGTCTCAGTTCTCCTTCATAAGGACGAAACTCTTCATTTTTGATTAATTCTGAAAATCCGACCAAAACGTCATTATAATTGTTCATGCGATCCCCTTACTTTTTAATGATCGATACCGTATCATTATTATCAAGGCAGCATGCATTTGCCTCATCAGTGTCTACATGCATTTCGAGTGCGTACTTATCAGATACACGAATGAGTACGTTACCCAAAACGCCAGCTCTCTCTCCACCGTTTACTTTTACGTCAACGATGTCTTTATCTTTAACTCCCCATTGTTTTGCAATCTCCGGAGTCATATGAATATGACGAAGAGCCACGATAGCACCTTTCTCAAGCATAACAGAACCTTTCGGTCCTATTAATTCAACTCCTGGAGTTCCATCCAATACACCGGACTCTCTGATCGGAGCCTTGATTCCGATTGTTCTTGCGTCAGTCTTTGATAATTCCACCTGAGATTCACTTCTAAGTGGTCCAAGTACTCTGACACGTCCAAATTCACCTTTCGGACCTCTTACAGCTACAGTTTCAGCACATGCATACTGTCCAGGCTGTACCAGGTCTTTGATTGGTGTCAATTCGGAACCTTCTCCAAAAAGAATATCCATATCTTTTCTACTTAAGTGGATGTGTTTATTGGACACTCCAATAGGAATCTGAGTACTCATTCCGTATAATTCTTCTACTACAAGTTTGGTGATCATCTTCACCAACATTTCCTGACTTGTTGTACCCATTACTTCCTCCACTATTCGTTCTAACAAATCAGGTGCGATGTAATACCGCACCTGATTCGTACCTAAATATTACAATCTAAAAGTTAAAAAACAGTAAAATTATTTTTTATCTGTATTCTTTTTCTTTCTAGATCTTCCGCTTCTTCTATTTCCTGTTGATGTTGT